>CAYWBJ010000378.1:0-1867 GCA_964456165.1 uncultured Gemmatimonadaceae bacterium
CAGGTGGTGCAGCGCTGGCGGATGAACAACGAGGGGACGCCCTTGATCGGCGTACCCGAGACCCACGGAATCATCCACCTCACCTGCGGCCGCGACGGCGACATTTACGGGGTCACGCAGAAGGATCTCTTCAAGCTCGACGTGAGCACCGGTCGCGTTCACTACCTGGATCCGCCGCCGATCACCGACCTCTACCAGATCGTCGAGGGTGAAGCCGGCGTCTTCTACATTGGCGCCCGCGGCCACCTGCTGGAGTACCACCTGCAGGACACACCCCACTACCGGTAGGCCACCCGCATTCGGGCGACGCGCCCCGCCCTCCCGAAGAGGTTCACGCCCCGCACCTCCAGCTTGTTGTCCCCCTCCCGCAGCGCCCAGCTCAGAGGCGCAGCGGACTTCTGCCATTCGCCCTGGTCGATGCGGATCTCGAAGTGTGAGAAATTCGGCGTCGCCGTCTCCACGTCCACTTCGAGGACCCCTGGCTCCTCCCCTGCTCGCGGGTAGAGGCGGGTCTGGTTGACCGACCAGTTGAAATCGGCGGGACGCGAAGTCTGCAGGGAGTTCTCCGCCCATGCCGGGTCCATGTCGACCGTCCACCACAGGTAGCCGTCCCAGTGGTACTGGCTGTAACCGTGGTAAAGCTCGGCCGGCTCGGCCTGCACCAGGTGGTTGTTGCGCAGCGGGATTCCGAAGCGGCAGAACAGGCCCCCCCAGGACTTGGTCATCTTCGCCTTGGTGCCCTGCGGCAGCTTGTTGATCGTCAGGTGGTGGGCGGTGCCCGCCTCGTGCATGCGATGGAACTCGAGCGCGTTCACCGGCACGCCGCGGTGTTCGTAGGTCGCGTCGTACTCCCGGTTGGGACCCGGGTCCTGGAGGATCCATTTCTGCAGCTGGTCCGACCAGACTTCCGCCAGGCAGTGGTGGTTGACCACCAGCACCCGGGCGACGTACCCCAGGGCCGCGGCGCAGGCGGCGAACGTGGCGCCGTAGTGGGTGCACATGCCAAATCCCCAGTCGCCCTTCGTCGTATCCAGGATCTCCAGCGGATCCCAGGAAGGACAGTAGGGATACTTCCCGGCCTGCCAGCCAAGCCATTGACTGTGCACCCAGTCCCGCAGCAGGGCGAACTTGTCCAGCTCGGTCTCACCGGCCGCGATCACATCTTCGAGGCGGTACTGCTTGACCAGCCGCGTGACCTGGTGGTGGGGACCAAGATACTGGAAGTCGTACGAGCCGTAAGCGATTTCCGGCTGATCTAGCTCACGCAGCTCGACCCCCTTAAGCGAATCGCGGTGCTCGCCGTATTCCACAGTCAGCGTGACACCAGTCAGCTGCGGCGTCGACGCCGCGGACCGGGTGGTGAAAAATGCCCGCCACTGGGCGAAGCGGCCGGGCTGATCCAGCGTCGAGCCCTCCTGCCACGAGGTCCACTGCCGGGGGTCGAAGGCCGGAGTCGATCCCGAGCGCAGCTGGAAGCGGATCTGCGTTCCACGGGGCTGCTTCCGCTCGGCCGCCAGGCGCAGCCGGCGCAGGTCGACCCGGGGCGCGATACCGTCTCCTTCGGAATGAGCCAGGTCGTAGACCGGCGACACCAGCTCACCTTCGGGCGCGTAACCCTTCAATCGCAACCGCACCACGTACTCGCCCCGGATCTTTCCATCCGGCCCCAATGCGTCGCGATGCCAGGTGACGCCTCCGTCGAAACTGCGGCTGCTGTGGGGGTCACATTCGGCATCGCTGATGCGCGGATCGATGAAGAGCACGCCGTTCATCCCCAGGTCGACTGTGTTGACCCCATCGCGGAGATAACGGGCCGGGATCCGCGCCCGGTCCCAGCCCCCGGTCAGCATGCGCTCGACCTTCTGCC
>CAYWBJ010000379.1:0-4338 GCA_964456165.1 uncultured Gemmatimonadaceae bacterium
GGAGCTTGTTCAGGAGCGTGAACACCCACAGGCCGAAGACCACTTCCCGTTGTATGAGAAAGAAGAAGCCGATCGTCGCGAAACTCACCATCGCGCTCAGGATCGGGAAGGGAATGACCATGTCTACGGTGGGCAGGAACGAGAAGTAGGCGCGCAGGCCCATGACCGTCCCGGCGATCACCGGGACCGCGAAGCCGATCCACATCGCGCCGCTGCGGAAGAAGGGTCCCAGGGTCCGGCCCCGCTCGTCCTCCTGCAGCATGGCCAGGTTCAGCTGCATGACCGGATAGATCAGCCGCTCCCCCTCCACCCACTGGCGCCGGACCATCACCATCATCCTGATGGTCGCCATGTAGAGTCCCAGCAGCACCGGAGTCCATCCCAGAACCGACGCGAACCAGACCTGCCACGGAATCGGTGCCGCATTGCCCAGGCTCATCAGGACGAAGATGACGATGAGCTCACTGCGCGCGAGTATCCAGGCCCGCTGGACCGCGCCGACAGCGACGTTGATCACGGCGATCAGCAGGAACAGCAGGACGTGGGCGACGGGACTGGTAAAGTAGGCGGAGGCGTTGGAGCCCTGGACGTAGAGTTCCAGGTAGGGGCCCAGCGCACCGGCGGAGGCGGCCAGCAGCAGGCCGAGGAAAAGGGAGCGGGGCGTTACGCCCCGGCTCAGATCTGCCCTTCCTCGATCATGGAGATCAGTGGGGAATCTTCGATGTCGAGCGGCATCGATACGCGCGTCCGGCGCCGGCTGGATTCGAACGTGGCGAATATCATCTCGCTGGCCCTGAGGGCCTTGTCGCCACTGAGCAGCGGCGTCCTGCCGCTGCGCAGGCTGTCCACCAGGTCGGCCACCGGCCCCACCTCGGCGTCGTGCGGGAGTTCGTCGAGGGCCGGCGCCTCCCAGGCGCTGCCGCTACGCAGCAGGCGCACCTGGTCTTCGGCCCCCTGGTCCACCACCATCACGCCCTCGCTGCCGATGAGGCGGTTGGGACGGGATCCTCTGCCGTACGACGCGGCATCACCTGTTGCCAGCAGTCCCTCGACGCCGTTGGTCCAGCGGATCCAGGCCAGGCCACAGTTGGTGATCGGCATGCCGAAGATCTGTTTGCGCTCAGACGCGTCGATCTGGCCCATTATCCACTCGACCGAAGTTTCGCCGTTGTAGAAGTTGAACATGTCCAGCCAGTGCGTACCCCAATCGAAGATGTCGGGGCACTGGCCCTCGAGCCGGATCAGGTCGCCGATTGCCCCCTCGTCAAGAAGCCGTTTGGCGGTGACGAAGGCGGCGCCGAAGCGGCGCTGATGGCAGAAGGTGAGAACGACCCCGTTATCCTCGCAGGCGCAGTATAGGGCCTTGCAGTCTCCCCAGGTCGGCGCCATCGGCTTTTCGGAGAATATCGCCGTGACTCCACTACCGGCGGCGGCCTCGATCATCTCCCGGTGCATCGACGGCCAGGTACAGACGCTAACGATGTCGAGATTCTCACGCTCGAGCATCTCGCGATAGTCACCGTAGACCGCGGGCGGCGCGAATGCGGAGGTAAACTTGTCTCTGCTTTCCTCTACTGGATCGGCACAGGCGGCGATCTCGACCCCCTCTGCCCCCGAGTAACCGCGCCCGTGGGCGTGCCCCCTGCCGCCACAGCCGATGATGCCGGCTCGGTACGTATCCCCCATGTTCAATCGGTCCCCTTAAGCGTCGTCCGATGCATGATTCTCCTGTCCTCGTCGAATGCCCACGGCCGGCCGCGATGCAGACAGCAGCGGTTGTCCCACATGACCAGGTCGTCCGCCCTCCAGCTGTGACTGACGACGTAACGCGGCTGGGTCGCCCACTCGAGCAGCTCGAGCAGCAGGGCCCGCCCCTTCTCGACCGGCCAGCCGATGATGTGTGAGGCATACGAGCCGACGTGCAGCATCTTCTCACCGGTTTCCGGAACGATCCGGATCAGGTCGTGCCGCACCGGCGGCGCCTCGCGGCTGAATGCCTCGGTCATCAGGTCCGGCGCGATCCGCGCGCGGGAGTGGGCCATGCTGTGCTCGGCCACCAATCCCTCCAGCTCCGTCTTGCGGCCCTCAGGCAGATCGGCGAAGGCGGCGCGCACACTGGCGAACTCCGTCTCACCACCGGCCGGCGGGACCTCCTTAGCGCTTAGGAAGGAGGCCTTCAACGGCGCGGCCCGGAAAGAACCATCGGCGTGCCACAACATGTTGCCGGCCTGGTACAGAGAGCGCTTGTCGTCGGAGGGAATGATCTCGCCGGCGGCGTCGACGTTCCCGATCCGGTTGATCAGCCCGCCGCCCCCGTAGGGGTCACTCGGCAACGTCGGCTCGATCGTGCCGAAGTGCCGGCTGAAGGCCACCTGCTGGTCGTCGGTCACCGGCTGGTCACGAAACACCAGGACGCCGTGCGCGCGGAAAACCTGCCGCAGCACACCGACGGTCTCGGCGTCGGTGTCGGTAAGGTCGACACCCCTGACCTCTGCTCCGAGGTTGGTACCGATATTCTCTATATTCATCGTCGAATTCGCAGTCGAACAACCAGCGCCGGAAGCGCCCAAGCCACGCCGCAACGCTAAGCTATGGCCGGCCGGCACAGCCAGCAATTGGCGGTCGTTTCCCGATGGGCCCGGTTGCGAGAGAGCGGTGGAGACCCCTGTTAAGATACTGACACTCGCACTCACGACGGCCGGCTGTCTTGGGATTGCCGGCGCCGCATGGGCCGGCGCCTGGAGCCAACCGGAGGGCAGCTATTACGCCAAGCTAGCGGTCAGCCGGTTCGCGGCCACCGCCGATTTTGACAGCGACAGCAACAAGCTCGACAAGCTCGGCAACGGCAGGCTCACCGATCTGAGCGTCACAACCTACCTGGAATACGGGCTGCGGGAGCGGCTTACCCTGGTGGCCTCCTTCCCCTTCAAGCGGCTCGAGGACGAGCGCACCTTTACCACCGGGATCGGCAACAAGCGTGACACCGACTTCGGCGACCTGGACCTGCGGCTGCACTACCAGTGGTGGGATACCCCGATCGTCGCGGCGGTTGCCGGCGGCGTGAGGCTCCCGCTGACCTACGAGGTCGGCGAGCAAAGCAACGTGCCGCTGGGCACCGGCAGGTGGGCCCAGGAGATTCGCCTGCTGGCAGGCCGCTCGCTCTACCCTTTTCCCGGGTACCTGACCGGCGACCTGGGATGGCGCCACCGGAGCGGCCGCTTCAGCGACGAGCTGTTCTATTCGCTCGAGGCCGGCGCCAGCCGCAAGCGAGTGCTGCTCAAGGCCACGGTAGCGGCGATCCACACGCTGGGCACCTGCGGCGCCCTGACCCAGGCCGGGCTGATCGGCGACCAGGACGTGCTCAAAGTTTCCCCGGGACTAATCTACCGGGCAACCGAGCGCCTCGAGCTCAGTCTCGAAGCCTTTCACATAGCAGCCGGCTGCAACACGACCGCCGGCACGACCTGGTCGCTGGGCGCCGCGCTCACGCGCTGACCCTCATTCCCCGCCGATGCAGTAGAAGTATTCCCCGGCCCGAACCTACATGCGGTCCCCGGCGAACACCGGGGTGCTGCGACCCCCTCCAGTCGGTTGCGAGCCAACTCCCGTTAGGTCCGACCGTCGTGCCGTTGCTGGCGCTGACGTAGAGCCGCTCGCCGGCGAGCGTGACCGAGGCTTGTTCGAGGCTGCCGAGCCCAGCTGCCAGGCTGCTCCCGTCGCTGGCGCGAAAGGCGTCGCCCGACCGCAGAGGCGAGGGGCCGTGTTCCGGGCCCTTCTCCGGCTCCCGCACGACACCGGCCCAGAGCCGTTTCCCATCCGCGTCGTGCGCGACGACGACACCGGAGCCGAACACCGTGAACACGCGACGGCCATCGAAGACCGGAGTGACGGGAGTGTACCCGTTCGCCTCGTGCATATCGACGCCGGCACTGGCGGCGATATCACCAAGAGATCGCTGCCACAGCAGGCGCCCCGATGCCGCCTCCACCGCCGGCAACTGATGGGGCTCGCTGCAGACGAACAGCACAGCGCCCACGCCCGCCCCGCTCAGCACCGTTGAGGCGTTCGACCAGGGGGGCAGCTTCGCTTTCCAGATCGCGCCCTTCTCGGCCGACCACCGCAGTGACGGCACCGAGATAGCGTCCGGTGACGTCACTGCGCCAGCCCACCGAACTGGCCTGGACCGAGGCTGTGGTACCTAACAGGAATATCACCTCAAGCAGCACTATCTTCACCACATCAAATCCGTACCTCAGCTTGATCATCCACCCATCTCCAGCTAATTTAGCGCTCCCGCAACCTGCTCAAGACGACCAGCATCCGACCGAAGGAGCCACC
>CAYWBJ010000380.1:0-1578 GCA_964456165.1 uncultured Gemmatimonadaceae bacterium
CCGGCCCAGGCGAGCATATAGATCACCGGATGATCGGGGTCGCGTTGCCGGATGAACTCGTACGTTTCGGTTGCCAGGGAGGATTGGTTGACGCTTGAGTACTCGTTCCACCAACCGAGGTTGCCTGGATGGGAGCGAGCCCTTTTGACCAGGCTCGTGAGCGGCTCGCGGTCGTCGCGATCGAGAGCCAGGGACGCGTAGTAGACGTGCACGAGTCCCTTCATGCCGAATTGCTGCAGATCATCGAGGCTTTCGATGACTCCCCTTTCGCCGATGAGCTTGTAGTTGATGCCGGCGGCTGCCGCTTGTGCAAGGTAGGGCATGTGGAAGGAAGGGGAGACGTTCGAGGAGTAGATTCCAACCGGGAACCAGGGCTCGCCGTCAACGCGGAAGACGTCGCCGTCGAATTCCGAACGGGTCGTAAGCGGTTGATTGACGCCGAAGCGCCATTGGAGCCGATTGCCGATATTGCCGGCTTTGTCGGCTACTTCGACGGCGACCTGATGGATGCCATCTGCCAGGTCGAGCGCCGACAGGCTAAATCCCCGTTCGTCGATCTGGGCATGCTCGGTGATGTTGTCGTTGTCGAGGAAGATCCGGGTAGAGGCAATATCTATGCCCGAACCCTCCTCATCAAAGCGTCCCGAGATGGTTGAGACTTCATCCACGTTGAGGTCCGGCGCGGGCCGCGGACTGTGCAGAGCCGGTGGCGTGGAGTCGCGTTTCTCGGTCGGGCTGATCTGGGCCAGGAGGCGATCGAGGGTGGAAATCCTAAGGTCCTTTTCGGACTCGTAGCTGGCGCGGATCTCCTGCTCGGACAAGACCCGGTCGTACACCCGCACGTCGTCGATCTGGCCGGTGAAGGGACCATTGAGGGCCGCGCCGTAGAAGCTGCCGCCGATGTACAATGGCGCTTCTAGGGTGCCGGTATCGAAGGGTTCGTCGACCAGCTCGCCGCGCAACTCGCCATTGATATAAACCCGAGTCTTGCCCGCGGCGAATGTTCCAACCAGGTGGAACCAGCTATTGGCCTCGACACCCGAACCGGTCGCCGTCCTGCCGTGCTCCGGACAATTGACCACGGTGAAAGAGGCTGCCGACCGCGATATGCTGAGCCGGTAGTTCTGGCGCAGCGTACTGCAACCGTTCTTGGCCAGTACATTCTGCCCCGATTCAGCTGGCGTGTTCAGCCACGCGGACACCGTGATCGAAGTTGCCAGCCGCAGGTGTTCGGAGTCCGGTATTTCGACGTGATCGTCGACGCCGTCGAACTCGAGGGCGAAACCTTGATCCAGCGCTTGGTAGGTGGCGCCGTGGATAATTCCGTCGAGGCCGTGAGGACCGGCGTCGCGGACCACAGAGCCGGTGCCCTCATCGAAGGGATAGTGTGCGACGAGGCCCTCCTCTGCTGCAAAGACATCACTGGCGAGGGAGGCGGCGAGCAAGAGGAGCGCCGGCAACCGGGCGCTCCTGCGGCGGCCATGCCAGGTTGGCGAATCTGTGCTTAAAGGTTGCAAGGTGTAGCTCCTGGGATGCGTGGCTATGGATTGTCCACCGGGACAAGTATGGGAAGTATAA
>CAYWBJ010000381.1:0-13062 GCA_964456165.1 uncultured Gemmatimonadaceae bacterium
GTCAACGTGTTGTTGCATATCGCTGGGAAGTTGTAGAGATAGCCCGGCAACTCCGGCACGCTCGCCGCCACCGCCACAAAGTGCCGCAGCAATCCCGCTTCGGAATGGCGATATACGAACGGCGGAATCACCGCCCCCGCCTGCGCTCCCACCGCCTGCGCATGCCGCGACAAGGCAACCGCATCCGGCGTCGAAGCCGCCCCCGCATGCACGATCACCGGCACCCGCCCATCCGCCGCCGCCACCACTCCTTCCGCAAGCTGCCGCCTTTCATCCAGGCTCATCAGAAAACCCTTGCCGGTGGTCCCACCAGAGAACAGTCCCGCGATCCCCCGATCGATCAAGTAGTCCACCAGCCGCGTCACACCCACCGTGTCCACATTTCCCGCCCCATCGAACGGCGTAACGATCGGTACGATTATCCCTCTTACCTTGAACTCCATACACAATTCTCAGGTTGTGTGCCCGTTCCTCGGTGTTCCACCCTTCATTTCCCAGTAGTCTCCTGCGCCACCCTTACCCCCTCCTCAACAATCGCCATTGCCTCATCGATCTGTTCGCGAGTAACCGTAATCGGCGGCATGAACCGGAGCACGTGCACCCCCGACAACTCCATCTGCCGCAACTTCAGCCGCTCCTCGTCCACCTCCCCCAGCAACGTCTGCAGCAGCAACCCATTCTCCTGGCAGTAGCGCGACACCGCCTTCGCCCCCGCAAAGTTCGCCGTCTTGGTCACCGGATCGGTCACCATCTCGATCCCCAGGCACAGCCCGAGGCCCCGTGCCTCACCCACCACCCCGTAGCGCTCCACCAGGCCGCGCAGCTTCTCCATGAAATATCCGCCCACCACCCGCGCATTTTCCACCAGGTTGTCGCGGTCGACAATCTCCAAGTTGGCCAGCGCTGTGGCGCACAGAAGCGGGTCGCCCTGGTGCGAGCTGAACGCCATGAACCCGGCCTCGTTGGCCTTGTCGGCGATCTCGTCGGTGGTCACCACCGCACAGATTGGCACCGCCCCACCCAGTCCCTTCGAGCAGGTCACCACGTCCGGCACCACCCCCAGGTGCTCGAACGCGAACCACTTGCCCGTCCGCCCGAAACAGGTCAGCGCCTCGTCCGCCACCAGCAGGATGCCGCGCTCCTTGCAGATCGCCGCGCTCCGCTGCATCCACTCCACCGACGGCACGATCTGCCCCGCCGCGCTCATCATCGGCTCCAAGAACAGGGCCGCAGGCTTCCCCGACGTCGACGTGTCGATCAGTTCTTCCGCAGAATCGGCGCACCGCAGATCACAGCTACCCTCGCTGGCACAGAAGCTGCACCGATAGGTGTACGGCGTCGGGATGAACGCCGCCCCCGCCACCATCGGCCCGTACCCCTGCCGCAACATTCCGCCCCGCCCGGTGATGGACGCACTCCCGTACGTCTGCCCGTGGTACCCCCGCTGCACCCCGATCACCTCGAACCGCCCCGTCACCTTCCGCACCAGCCGCAGCGCCATCTCGTTCGACTCGGAGCCGGTGCACGCAAAGAACGACTTCCGCAACGGATCCGGCGCCACCTCGGCGATCTTCTTCGCCAGCAGCACCTCCGACGGCGCCACGAACGTAGTCCCCGTCTGCATGATCTTGTTCGCCTGATCCACCAGCGCCTGGACGTACTCCGGATGCGAATGCCCCAGCGTCACGCACAGCTGCCCCGACTGGAAGTCGATGTACCGCTTCCCCTCCACGTCCCACATGTAGATCCCGTCGCCGCGCTCGGGAATGATCGACGCCGTCCGCAACGGATGACGTAGCAGATAGTCATTCCCCAACTCCAGCCAACCCGCATTGGTAGTAGGCAACCCACTCATGCTACCATCTCATACTTTCCTCCTGCATAGGGCCATTTCCAATCCAGGTGGAGGCTATTCTCCGGTCCCGGACGACTCTATTCCTGCACCTTCAGGCCCATCGAGCCGCACACCGAACTCCGGCAACTGCTTCAAGATCATCTACATCTTCATGAGAACCGACTTCACCAGAATGAGAATGCTTGTCAACATGGCGCTGCCAGACACACCCGCTTCCCCCTCACCCAACTCTAATCCCGCGTCAACTGACGATACTTGATCCGATGCGGCCTCTCGGCCTCAGCCCCCAACCGCTCCTTCCGCCTCTCCTCGTACTCCGAATAGTTCCCCTCGAACCAGACCACCCGACTATCCCCCTCGAACGCCAGAATGTGCGTGGCAATCCGATCCAGAAACCAGCGATCATGACTGATGATCATCGCGCATCCGCCAAAACTCTCCAGCGCCTCCTCCAACGCCCGCATCGTGTTTACGTCCAGGTCGTTGGTCGGCTCGTCCAGCAGGAGCACGTTCGCCCCCTGCTTCAGGATCTTAGCCAGGTGCACCCGGTTGCGCTCGCCGCCGGACAGTGACCCCACCAGCTTCTGCTGGTCGCCCCCGGCGAAATTGAAACGCCCCACGTAGGCCCGCGAGTTCACGCTCCGCGTTCCCAGGTCGATCTCGTCGCGGCCCTCCGAGATCTCCTGCCACACCGTCTTTTCGCCGTCGAGCACGTCCCGGCTCTGGTCGACGTAGGCCAGCTCAACCGTCTCGCCCAGCACGAGCTCGCCGGCGGTGGCTTCCTCCTGCCCGGTGATGAGCCGGAACAGCGTCGTCTTGCCGGCGCCGTTGGGCCCGATGACGCCGACGATGGCCCCAGGCGGGATGAGGAAATCCATCTCTTCGAAGATGATGCGGTCGCCATAGGTGACACCAAGCACCTTGGCCTCGATCACCACGTCGCCGAGCCGCGGTCCGGGCGGAATGAAGATCTCCAGCTCCGCCGCCCGCTTCTCGGTCTCCTGGCTCAGCAGCTCCTCGTAGGCGGTGATGCGGGCCTTGCTCTTGGTCTGCTTCGCCTTCGGCGCCATGCGAATCCACTCCAACTCCCGCTCCAGCGTCTTCTGCCGCTGCGTCTCCACCTTCTCTTCCTGGGCGAGGCGACCCTGCTTCTGCTCGAGCCAGGAGGAGTAGTTGCCCTTCCATGGAATCCCGTGGCCCTGGTCCAGCTCGAGGATCCAGCCGGCGACGTTGTCGAGGAAATAGCGATCGTGGGTGACGGCGATCACGGTGCCGGGGTACTGGCGCAGGTGTTCCTCGAGCCAGGCCACCGACTCGGCGTCAAGGTGGTTGGTCGGCTCGTCCAACAGCAGGATGTCAGGCTGCCGCAGCAACAGCCGGCAGCGCGCCACGCGCCGGCGCTCGCCCCCGGAGAGGGTGTCGACGCCCGTCTCCTCGGGTGGACAGCGCAACGCGTCCATCGCCATGTCGAGGCGGCTGTCCAGATCCCAGGCGTTGGTGGCGTCCAGCTTCTCCTGCACCTTGGACTGCTCCTCGATCAGTGCGTTCATCGCCTCGTCGTCCATCGGCTCGGCGAAGCGGTTGTTGATCTCCTCGTACTCCCTGAGCAGATCGACCGTCTCCTGCGCCCCTTCCTCCACGACCGCGCGCACCGTCTTACCAGTTTCCAGGTGCGGCTCCTGTTCTAGGAAACCGACCTTGAGTCCGGGCGAGAGCACGGTGTCGCCGACGATCTCGGTGTCGACGCCGGCGATGATCCGCAGCAGCGTGCTCTTACCCGACCCATTGAGGCCGAGCACGCCGATCTTGGCGCCGTAGAAGTACGAGAGGTAGATATCACGCAGGACCGGGGTCTTGCTGTGGAATTTGCTGACCCCAACCATGGAGTAGATGATCTTGTCCGGTGCGTCGCTCATTCGCCCTTTCCCTATAGACTCAGGCACTCGTAGGCGCGGAAGACGATGTCCAGCTCGCGTCTGGCCCGAGCCAGATCGGAGTAGGGGCACCGTTCCGGATCCTGCAGGCACGCGAGGAAATCCATCATCATCTCCCGGTAGCCCAGCAGATCCTGACCCAGAGGCAGAAACAGCTGCCGCGGCGTGACCGCAGTGTTGATCCAGGCGTATAGGCCGTTGGTCTCGAATACCAGCCGCCCCCGCTCGCCGTACACGTAGGAGTGCTGAAATATGCCCCTGGCGAGGGTCGGTGTCGACCAGGAGTACTCCAGCTGGGCGACGATGCCGTCAGCGTATTCGAGCCGCGTGCGCGAGTGGCGCTCCGGCTCCGCGGGGTCGGCCCCGGGAAACTCGGCCGTTACCGTTTCCGGCGCCTGGCCCACCAGGTCGGAGATCATCGCCACCATATGCACACCCCCTTCCAACAAGGCCCCGTAGCCGCTCTTCCAGCCGGTGGTGCTCTGCTGCGACAGCTTGTTAACTGACAGTCCAAGCAGCGGGCCCAGGCTCTCCATGGCCAGCTGCTCCTTGACGTAGTCGTGGGTGGCGCGGTAGTAGTAGTTCTCCGCCACCAGCAACGCCTGGCCACGGCTGCCGGCTGCCGCCTCGGCGACCGCGGCGACCTCTTCGGGGCTCACGCACATCGGCTTCTCCACCAGCACGCCCTTGCCCGCCTGCAGGGCGGCGACCACCTGGTCGCAATGCAGCTGCGGCGGGGTCGCCAGCACGACGCCGTCGACGGCCGGGTCGACGAGGACCTCGTCGTAGCTGTCGTAGGCCCGTTCACCCCCGTGCTGGTGCTGGAACCGCCGCGCATTGTCCGCGAGGCCGCTGCAGAAGCTGACCCGCGCGTGGCCGCGCAGGTTGCGGGCATGGATCGCGCCGATGGCGCCGCAGCCCACCAGACAAACAGCGGGAAGGCTCTCCGGCTCTGCGGTGCGGTCAGTCACTATTGCCCACGATTGCCTGGCTCACCCTCAGGGCGTTGGCCGCGACGGTGAGACTGGGGTTGACGCCCCCGGAGGTGGGCATGGCGCTGCCGTCCACAACCCAGAGATTGGCGACGCCGCGGACGCGGCAGTCGCGATCCAGGACGCTGACCGCCGGGTCGTCGCCCATGCGGCAGGTCCCGACCACGTGCGAGAAGGTGTCGATGGCGTAGACGTGGGATACGAGCCCGCCCGCCGCCCGCATAATCCGGCGCGCCTTACTCACCAGGTAGTCGCGGCGGCGGAAATCGTTACGCGAGTAGCTATGCGTAACCTGGACGAGCTCGTGCCCGAACGGATCGCGCGTGTCGGACAAGGTGACCCGGTTCTCCGACTGCGGATCGTCCTCGGCGATGCACAGCAGGTTCTGGACGAACGCCGATGCGAAGCGGGCGACGGCACCCAGCCCCCTCGGCGCAAAATGTCTCAGCACTTCGGCCCCAGGGGTGTAGATGTCCTGGATGATGCCGACAGCGGTGCCCAGTTCGTCGCGGTAGTCGTCGTAGAAGTTGGTGAAGCAAAGCTGCTTGTGGAAGATACGCTCCGGGTTAGTGCGAAACGGGAAGAGGTAGCCGACCACTGCGTTGCAATGGCGCATCAGGAAGCAGCCGAGCGCGCCGGTGCCATCCTGATCGGGCAGGTTGCTGCGCAGCAGGATGGCCGGGCTGTTGAGCGCGCCGGCGGCCACGACGAACAGGCCGGCCTCCACCGCGAAAGGCTCTCCGGCCGCCTTGTCGACGCACTCGACCCGCCGCACCCGGTCCCCCTCGGTCACCAGTCTGCCGACCGCGCTACCCGGCAGGATGCGCAGGCCGTCCCGCTGCGCTTCGAGGAGCAGGTTGGTGGTGACGTCGTTCTTCGCCTCGATCTTGCACGGAAAGCCGTCGCAGGTCACGCACTGGATGCAGCGCGGCCGCTCCGGCTGCGCGAAGTTGATGGCCAGCGGAATTTTCGCCGGCGGGGCGCCCACCCGCTCGGCCGCCTCCCGCAGGCGACGGGCCGGGGGCGTCAGCGCCGGCGCCGGATGCGGATACGGCTCCGAGCGCCAGGGCTCGGTGCCATCTTCGCCGGCCTGGCCGTGGACACCGAGCACCTGTTCGGCGCGGGAATAGTGGGACTCAAGGTCGACGTAGTCGATCGGCCATCCAACGAAGTCGTTCTCGCGCAGCCGCAGCGAGGCGCCGCCGTAGAAGACGGACTGGCCCCCCACGACCTGGTTGGCCGGGGTCGGCTGGTACTCCTGGTCCCCGTACTGCCGCACCATCAGCGGCGACTCGCTCCTGTAGCGATGGTTGAGCAGGATCTCCCGCTCATCCCAGTCCCCGTCGTCACGCCGGGCCCAGCCACCCCGCTCCAGCATTACGGTATCGATGCCGGCGGCGCACAACGTCCGCGCGGCGGCGGCTCCACCGAACCCGGAGCCGATGACCACGGCGTCAGAGCGAACGGATTTCATGCGCGCAGAGCCAGGCCAGCGCGGCGATGATGACCAGCGCCCCGTAGTGGAACTTCTCGCGATGCTGCAACTCCCGCTTGTCCCGCTCCAGATCGGGCCGGAACTTCCCCGACATGTTCCGCTGGATATAGGTCTTGTAATACTCGACGACGAAGCGCTCGAGCCCGCCGTTCATGTAGATGAGGAAGCCGAGGGCAACCGGCGCCTCCGGGTCGTTGAGGAAGTAGAACAGAGGGGAGCAGGCCAGCAGGACCAGCGCCGATCGCTGGAACTTGAAAATCTTGAATCCCTCAAACGGGGCGTCCTTGTAGGCCCCACCCAGGGCTGTGAGCAGACCGGCGAGATAGGCCACCAGGGCGAACACCCAAAAGTGGGTGATCCGTACCTGCAGCAGCAGCAGCCAGAACACGAGCACGACCAGGACCAGGCCCACACCCCGGCGCAGCAGGTCGCTGGCGACAAAGCGGCCGAAGAAGGTGATTCGCGACGGCACGAGATACTTCTGCTGGTCCTCGGTGCGGAAGAACCCCTTGTAGAGCTCGGTCAGGAACCGCTCGATGCCCATGATAAGGAAGAAGATCTGCACCAGGCCCAACTGCCTGAAGTGGTCGCCGAAGTAGGGGATGCAGTAGAGCGGCAGCAGGATGGCGACGCTGAAATAGAGGCTGCGGGGGAAGGTGCGGGCCTTGAAACCCTCGTACGGGGAGTCTTTGAAGGCGCCCCAGAGCGAGGTGTAGAGACCGGAGATGACGGTGGTGATCAGGGGAACGAGAAGACCCATCGCGCGTCGGGTGTGAATTCGCTAACTGATTGAAAAGTGAAAACATAGGGGCCGATCCTTAGGGGCGCAAACGGGTCGGCGAGACAGCATGCCGGGCGCCTCGATTGCCCTATCTTCTGCAGCTTCGCACCCACCAGTTGGGCCCACCCCACCGCAGCACCCACCGACCCGAGGAATCCCTCTATGATCAGCCCATACGCCTCCGGCTCCCTCAAGGCCCTCTACATCGAAGACGACGCCACCCGTGCCGACCTCGAGGCCGAAGCCGACGGTCTACCTTCCGTCCTGGTTTCCTCGGGCGCCGCCGCGGCCGCGGTCATGCTCGGCTCCGGCTATTTCTCGCCGATGACCGGCTATATGAATGTCGCGCAGGCCCGCAGCATTGCCGACAACATGACGCTACCGGGAGGGCCCATGTGGCCGGTGCCGCTGCTCAACGTTGTGCCCAGCGATGCCGTTGTCGAAGGGGTGGGGGCCGGCACCCGGATCGCGCTACGCGACCCGAACGTCGACGGCAACCCGGTGCTGGCCATCCAGCAGGTAGAGGCGATTGAGACGCTGACCGACGCCGACAAGGCCAACCTGATCGCCAAGGTCTTCGGCACCGACGACGGCGAGCACCCGGGGGTGGCCGCCTTCGCAGCGCAGGGGGACCAGGTCATCTCGGGACCGATCCAGGTCCTCAACCTCTCCTATTTTCCCATCGACTTTCCCGACACGTTCCGGACCGCCGGCCAAATCCGCGCGCAGATGGAGACCCTGGGGTGGGAGAAGGTGGTGGCTTTCCAGACCCGCACCCCGATGCACCGGGCCCACGAGGAGCTCTGCCGCATGGCACAGCAGGCGGTGCGGGCCGACGGCATCCTCATTCACATGCTCCTCGGCAAGCTCAAGCCGGGCGACATTCCGGCCGACATCCGCGACGCATCGATCCGCAAGATGGTGGAGGCCTACTTCCCGGCCAACACGGTGCTGATTACCGGCTACGGCTTCGACATGCTCTACGCCGGTCCCCGCGAAGCGGTGCTGCATGCCATCTTCCGCCAGAACAGCGGCTGCACGCACCTGATCGTCGGCCGCGATCACGCCGGCGTCGGGGACTACTACGGACCGTTCGATGCGCAGACCATCTTCGACGAGGTGCCCGGCGACGACCTGCAAATCGAGATCTTCCGCGGCGACCACACCGTCTGGTGCAACAAGTGCGACGAGGTCGTGATGATGCGCGACTGCCCGCATGGAGGCGACGACTATCTCTTCCTCTCCGGCACCCAGGTGCGCAACATGCTGGCGGCCGGCGAGGCCCTACCGCCGGAGTTCGCCCGGCCGGAGGTGGCTGCCATCCTCATGAAGTACTACCAGTCCGAATCGGGGTAGCCGCAATGCCGGGTCGCCAGGTAAAGGCCTGCCGGGCGGCGGTGGCCCGCAGCCGTACTTGCCGGTGACATGGAGCCTCTGGACACGGCCAGACGCTGCGAGCTCCACGTCCATATCGGCGGCTGCCTGCACGCCGAGGACGTGCTGCGACTGGCGCGCCACCACCAGCACGACATCGACTGGCACCCGTTCACCAGCTCCTACACGGAGGCCTTCGGCGCCGACCCCGACCCGGTGGCGCTGATCGACGCTGCGCTCTCCGGCGACCCGGATCCCTGGCGCCGCCATTTCGTCGTCGATGCCAACGACCGTGGCGACTTCGCCCGCTTCCAGGCCAAGTTCAACCTGACCATCTGCGTCCTCAGGCATCTCGAGTCCCTGCACCGGTACGAGGAGGCGCTCGAGCTGATCCTGGACCGCCACCGCCGCGAGGGTCTGGAGTACGTCGAGTACCGCGCCATGTACATGCGCGGCACCGCCGATCCGGACGGCTTCCTCAGCTTCCATCGACGCAACGCCGAAGCCATCCAGGCCGCCTGTGGACCAAACTTCGAGGCCCGCTACATTCCCAGCATCCCCCGCGACCGGCCGCTAGAGGGCTACGCCCTCCTCCGCCGCCTCCTGCGCCAAACGCCCGCCCTGATTCCCACCGTCGTCGGGCTCGACTTCTGTTTCTTCGAGGAAGGCCATCCGCCCAGCTCCGTCCGCTCGTTCTTCGAGCACCTACGCCGCGACAACGAGGCCGACCCGACCCAGGCGTTGGCCGTGGTCTACCACGTCGGGGAGGTATTCTTCGACAAGTCGCTGGAGAGCGCGATCCGCTGGTGCCACGAGGCAGCCGAGCTGGGTAGCGTGCGACTGGGGCACTGCATCGCGCTGGGCCTGGACCCGGCCGTGGCAGTAGCGCGGCCGCTGCCCGCGTCTATCGGCAATGCCGGGTCGGACCACCACCGCCGCCACAGCGGCCACGTAGTCGAGCCGTTGCGCGAGCGCCTCGACCAAATCGCCTACGACCTGACTCGAATCGATGAGCTGGCTGCCTGCGGCGTCGCCGTCGACGCGGACGCGCTGACCGCCGAGCGAAGCCATTTGCTGGCAGCCGGCAGCGAACCACCGGTGCTGCGGGAGTACGATGCGGCACGGCTGGAGCAGCTGCGGCGGCGGCAGCAGTTCGTGCTGGACAATCTGGCTGCAACCGGAACCGTGATCGAGACCTGCCCCACCTCCAACCTCCTCATCGGGGCCGTCCCCGAGCCGGCTGCGCACCCGCTGCATCGCTTCCTCGCCAGCGACGTGGGGCTAGCCGTCGGCGCCGACGATCCCGGCACCTTCGCCTCGCCGTTGGCCGCTGAGGTGGACTGGGTGCTCGAGCATTCAGGGCTCACGCCGGGACAGCTGCAGGCACGGCTGGGCGACCCCCGCCGCCATGCCATCGTGCGTGCCTGACTGGTCGGCGGGTTATCGACGCGGCGGCACCGTAGCGACCCGGCGTCACGCATCGCCAGGCACCAACCGCATCAGCCAACCACCCCGCGCTCCAATCCTTCCAGACGAATCTCGCCTACGGCAATCTGCTGCAACACCTCCACGTACAGCTGGTGTTCCTGCGCCAGCACCCGGGCGGCCAGGCTCTCCACCGTATCGTCGGCCAGCACCGGCACCCGCCACTGCAGCAGAGTGCGACCGTGGTCGTAATCCTCGTCCACCAGATGCACGCTCACCCCGCTCTCGGGCTCGCCGGCGGCCAGCACCGCGGCGTGCACCGCCTCGCCGTAGAAGCCCCTGCCCCCGTACTTGGGCAGCAGTGCCGGATGGATGTTGAGGATGCGGCCGGCGTACGCAGCCAGGGTGGCGCCGCCGATCTTCTTCATGTAGCCGGCGAGGCAGATCACCTCGACACTGTTTTCCTCGAGCACCCCCAGGATCGCCTGGTCCAGCTCTTCCGGGCTGCCGTGGGTCCGGCCGCTCATGTGTAGCGCCGGGATCCCGGCCCGCCGCGCCCGCTCCAGCGCACCCGACCTGGAGTTGTTGCTGATCACCACCTGCGGCTCTGCCTCGAGCCGCCCCTCCCGGCAGGCATCAACGATGGACTGCATGTTGGTACCGCCGTGCGAGGCAAGCAGGCCGAGTCGCAAAAGCGCCGTCATCTCAGAGGATCTCCAGGACCTGTTCCGGGGGGCGGCCCAGGCGCGCCCGGTCGCCCGCGACGACGATCGGCCGCTCGATCAGGATGGGGTGTGAGGCCATTGCGGCCAGCAGCTTTTCCCGATCGTCGACGGCAGCGTCCAGCTCCAGCTCCGCAAACTCGTCCTCCTTGGTGCGGATGAACTCGCCAGGCTCCAGGTCCAGTTGGTGCGCGATGATATCGAGCGCCTGCGCATCCGGTGGGTCCAGCAGATACTCGACTATCTCCAGGTCGACACCGCGCTCCTGCAAAAGCTTCAGGGTCGCGCGGCTCTTGCTGCACTTCGGGTTGTGGTAGATCGTCACCTTTTCCATTTCCGTCTCCCTGTCTTGCGGTCCTTTGACCGACTCAGGTCGTGGGGTATATTCGGCCCCCGTCTCAACACCCTTCCCGCGAGAATTCCATGAGCCGACGTTTCGTCTTCCTGCCACCGAGCTCCGAGCGCACCCTGTGGTATGCCGACGGCGTCCGCCAGTCCGGCGTCGATCTCGAGATCGTTGTCTGCGGCGACCGCGCCAAGGCGGTGCAAGCCCTGGCCACCGCCGCCGGTGCCTACGGCACCATGGACGCCGAACTGCTCACCGCTGCGCCGCAGCTGGAGTGGCTGGCCTGCCCGGCTGCCGGCCCACATCCCAGCTTCTACTTTCCCGAGCTGATCGCCAGCGACGTGACGGTGACCAACATGCGCGGCGTCTACAGCGATCACATCAGCGTCCACATCATGTCCTACATACTCGCCTTCGCCCGCTCCCTGCACGTCTACGTCCCCCAGCAGCTGCGCGGCGAGTGGAGGTCGGAGGGCGAAGGCGGACCGGCCATCCACCTGCCGGAGACCACGGCCCTGATCATCGGCGTCGGCGGCATCGGCGCTGCCACCGCCGTCCACTGTGCGCACTTCGGCATGCGCGTTGTCGGCATCGATCCGCGGGTCATCGAGGCACCGGATGGCGTGGCCGAGCTCCACCACCCGGACGCGCTTGACGAACACCTTGGGCAGGCCGACTTCATCATCATGACCGCGCCGCAGACACCTAGTACCCAGGGCCTAGTCGATAGCGGCTTCTTCGCCAGGATGAAGGGTACGGCCATCTTCATCAACATCGGCCGCGGCGCCAACGTGCTCCTGAACGACCTCGATCGGGCCTTGCGCGACGGCCGGATCGCCGGCGCCGCCCTGGACGTGTTCGAGACCGAGCCGCTGCCGGCCGAGCACCCGCTGTGGCAAGCACCCAACTTCCTGATGACGCCCCACGTCGCTGCCGCGGGTCCGTCCGTCAACGAGCGCCGCATCGAGTTGCTGGCCGAGAACTGCCGGCGCTTCGCCGCCGGCGACCAGCTGCTCAACGCAGTAGACAAGGAGAATTGGTACTAGTGCACCATTGAGGCAGCAGCCTTGAGGTTGCAGCGGCGAGGCGCCTGGATCGCAAGGCGTGCGATGGAGCCATCATGTCGGAATATGGCGACTGAGCACAACGCCGCGATCCGGGATGCAGCGGCGGCGAAATACAAGGTTGGTTTCTTAACGGCGCACTAGTTTCCGTCAGTGGGGCAGGGAGCCGACGATCAGCAGCGTGCCGCTGGCTTTCACCTGATCGTCGATCGCCCAGTCCTGGGTGATGCCCCCCAGCTTGTCGGCACACCGCTCGGCCACCTCCTGAAAGGGTGGCCGCCCCGGGTCGGCGACGATGACCTGTTGCACCCCCGCCCGCACCGCCCGCCGGATCAGCTTGTAGACTGGGTCGACCATGTCGTCCCAGAAGCAGATGTCCGAGCCCAGCAACAGGTCGGTGCCTGCCAGGTCCTTTTTGCGAATCCCCTCGAAGCGGCCGCGCCGCCGCTTCAGCTTGACCCCGTTCACCTCGGCGTGCAGATCTAGGTAGGGAAACACGTTCTCGTCGGCGTCGATGCCCAGCACCGACGCTCTGTGACGCTTGGCACAGTAGATGCCGGCCAGTCCCCAGCCGCACCCCACCTCCATGACCCGCGGCTTCTTGGGTAAACCCTGCTGCTCCAAAAAGTCCATGATTAGCCAGCTCGAGGTCCACAGCTTGTTGCCGTGGATTTCCGGCTCGTGCTTACGCTTGAGCTGGCGAATCTTCCTGTTTGAGGCCTTCAACACCGTCAGCCCGTAGGCCTGGCGCTCGGTAGACTTGGCCTCTTTCTTCTTCTTTCTCCCCAACCTGGGCCTCTACGTGCGAGAGCGAACCGGAGTGGCAAAAGGTAACGATCTCTCCTCGGCGGACAAGGCACCGCCGGCTGTCCCCCCGCTTAACCTGGCGCACTTTCCGTGGTATCCTTGATCCGCGCCCGATGGCACGCCGAAGGCGGCTATCGCGAATTCCTTGGCATCGCCCTCCCCCTGGTCGTCAGCAGCGCCAGCTGGAGCCTGCAGCACTTCGTCGACCGGGTCTTCCTGACCTGGTACTCCACCGAAGCGCTGGCCGCCGCCAACCCGGGAGGGCTG
>CAYWBJ010000382.1:0-2703 GCA_964456165.1 uncultured Gemmatimonadaceae bacterium
CTACGCCGGCAGTGACAGCCTGGAGCAGGTCACCCGGATGTTGTCCGAGGCCGTAGAGATCGATCCGGACAACCTCGAGCTCCTGCTGGCGCTCGGCGAGTACCACCTGCGGAGCGGCGATGACGCAGCCGCAGTCGAAAACCTCGGCCGGGCTCTTCAGGGAAGTGATCAGCCGGCGAAGGTGGCCACCCACATTGCCCAACTTCACTACAACCTTGGCTCCCCGCGCCGGGCCATCGAATACTACGAGAAGGCGATAGCCATCGATCCAGACCAACCGATGGTACTCAACAACCTCGCCTGGACCTATGCGGAAGAAGAGCTCCAGATCGACCGCGCCCTGGAGCTGTCATTGCGCTCGCTCAAGGCCGACGCCGACAACGTCGTCTATCTGGATACCTACGCTGAGTTGCTCTACAAGAGGGGCCAGCACGATCGGGCCATCGCCATGATGAGGCGCGCCCTGGAGATTGAGCCGGAGAACGGCGAGCATTACACCTACCTGCGCGAGCAGCTGGAGAAATTCCAACTGGCAGATTCCCGACTCTGATCCCGCCACTGTCCGGTCGGCCGTCCTACTGCCGGTAGGCGTTGTAGTCGATGTGCAGGTCTCCCAGACGCATGTAGAGGTTCTTCCGCGACATCCCAATCGCCCGTGCCGCCTTGCTGATCACGCCGTTGTGCCGGCGTAGCGCCTCGCGCAGATACTGTCTCTCGAAGTGTGTGCGCGCGGCCTGGAACGAGTAGTCCTCCGGCTCCTCCTCCTCCTCTTCCCGCCAGTTCAGGATCTCCTGCGGGATATCGCTCGCTTCCAGGCGGTGGCCGGTGGCGAAGATGAGCATGCGCTCGACCACGTTCTCCAGCTCGCGCACGTTGCCCGGCCACGGGTACTGCGCCAGCCGCTCAGTCGCCGCCGGCGCGATCTCCCGCTTCTTGCCACCACCCTCGACGGCGTGGCGCCGCAGGAAGTGGTCGATCAGCAACGGGATATCCTCCGGACGCCGGCGCAGCGGCGGCAGCGACAACGGCACTACGTTGAGGCGGTAGAAGAGGTCCTCGCGGAAACCCCCTCGCGCCACCTGGCCGCGCAGGTCGACGTTGGTCGCCGCGATGACCCGCACATCGACGGCGAACGTCTGGGTGCCACCGACCCGCTCGAACTCCCGCTCCTGCAGGATACGCAGCAGCCGCAACTGGACCTTCTCGTCGGCGGCCCCGATTTCATCCAGGAAGATGGTGCCCTCGTGCGCCAGCTCGAAACGGCCGGGGCGCTGTCGCAGCGCACCGGTGAACGCACCCCGTTCGTGTCCGAACAGCTCGCTCTCCAGCATTCCTTCCGGCAGGGCGCCGCAGTTGACCCTAATGAACGGACGGTTCCGGCGGGGACTGCGGTAATGGATTACATGTGCCAGCACCTCCTTGCCGGTGCCGCTCTCCCCCAGGATCAGCGCGGTGGCGCGGGTCGCCGCCAGGCGATCGAGACTGCGCAGCAAGCGCAGGACGTCGGGATTTCCGGTAACGAAGAGCTTGGGGCCGGATTCCGACCCTGGTCCTGGCGCGACGACGGAACTGTGCGGATGACTCATGGCGACCTCCCGAGGGTGCGTGTGGGTGCACCGTTGCAAGTCGCGTGCCGGGTAGCCGGCCAGCCGGCCGACCTGCTTCGCAGGGAGGCAACAACGAAGAGCGCATTTGTAGCCGGATCCGGTTTTCAAGCCGTCGCTCCCGGTACCGGTACCGGACGGTACCGTTTCTTCGCCGTATCCACTTCGAGCCCACCTCCACGCCTGGACCAGCTCGAGAGCCGGCGCCGGAAGAGGACGTCTGAGGCGGTATTGAGAACCCCAGGCCGGCCCGGCACATTCGTCGCATAGATTGCCTGCCAACCGACTGACGGGACTCATGAAGAAACGAGCTGACGCCCTAGCCGGGATCATCGGCATCGAGGACGGACTAGCCGAAGTAGCGACTCGCATGCGCCGGGTCATGGGACGACCGGTGGACGTGCTGATCGAGGGTGAGAGCGGCACCGGCAAGGAGCTGTTCGCCCGCGCCCTGCATGGCGGTGATCCGCACAGGAGCACCGGGCCCTTCATCGCCCTCAACTGCGCCGCCATCCCCGAGACTCTCCTCGAGGCCGAGCTGTTCGGCAGCGAGAAAGGCGCCTTCACCGGCGCTGCGTCCCGAACGGACGGCCTGTTCAGGCAGGCCGAAGGCGGCACGCTGTTCCTGGATGAGATTGGCGAGCTGCCGCTGATGCTGCAGCCCAAGCTGCTGCGCGTGCTGCAGGAAAAGGCGGTGCGTCGCGTCGGCGGCCGAAGCGAGGACCCCGTAAACCTGCGAGTCGTGTCCGCGACCAACGCCGATCTGGTGGCCGCGACGGCGTCGGGCCACTTTCGCACCGACCTGTACTACCGCCTCGCCGAGTTTCCGATCCACATCCCGCCGCTGCGCCAACGCCGCGGCGATATCCCCGCCCTCTGCAGCCACCTGCTAGCGCGTTTCGGTACGCTCTGCGGCTCCCGCTCGGCCCCGGTGCTCACGCCCCAGGCTCTGCAACGCCTGCGCTGCCACGACTGGCGCCGCAACAACGTGCGCGAGCTGAACCACGTCCTCAAGCAGGCTCTTCTCCTGGCCGATGGCCCGACCGTGGGGGTCGAACACCTGCCTCTCCCCGCCAGACTCGGCAATTCTGATCCGGCG
>CAYWBJ010000383.1:0-9967 GCA_964456165.1 uncultured Gemmatimonadaceae bacterium
GGTGCGACGATGAACAAGACCAGTAAGGCAATGTGTAAGGCTGACGGCTGCGGGCACGATTCGCGCACTGGTGGCTACTGTCCCAAGCATTATCAGCAGGTTCGCCGGCATGGCAGGCTGACGCCCGAGAGAGAGTACAAGAAGCGGGGACAGCACTGCAGTGTCGACGGCTGCAAGGAACCAGAGATCGCCAAGGGGCTCTGCTTTCGGCACTACCAGCAGGTGCGGCGGTACGGTCGCCTGACTCCGGAGCGGGAGCGCATATACGGCCGCACGGGGTGCCAGGTCCCCGGTTGCGAGGAAAAGCACTCCTCGAGGGGATATTGCAAGCGCCACTACATGACGGAGTACTATCTTCCGCGCATCGGCAGCGTTCAAATGGTGCAGCAAACGGCGTAGGGTGACGGTGGCGCCCCATCGGCGCTGCCTACCTGTCTTCGCTGAGTCGAGGCCAAACCCAGTAACCCCTCTCTCTTGACAGTTTTTCCAGGGCATCATATCTTCTTAAGTCTGTTTAATAAGTGGGTTCGGAGATCTTTGCCTGATTGGCGGGAGTAGCTCAGTTGGCTAGAGCGCGAGCCTTCCAAGCTCGATGTCGCGGGTTCGAGTCCCGTTTCCCGCTCCATTTTGCTGGTCCTGATCTTCTGCCCTGATGGCGCTTTTAACAGGGCCGATGTAGCTCAGTCGGTAGAGCGCGTCCTTGGTAAGGACGAGGTCACCAGTTCAATCCTGGTCATCGGCTCCACTTTTTCACCGCCCTTCCGAAGTGAGACGGCATGCCTCGAGATCAAGTTACGCTGGAGTGCGAATCCTGCTCCCGGCGGAACTACACCACTACTAAGAATCGGAGACTTCAGCCCGGCCGGATAGAGCAGAAGAAATACTGCCGGTTCTGCCGCAAGCACATGTCTCATAAGGAAACGAGGTAGGTAGGCCTGTAGTTCAATTGGTAGAGCACCGGTCTCCAAAACCGGGGGTTGCAGGTTCGAGTCCTGCCAGGCCTGCCATCGAATTCAACCCTTCTGACTGCGGTCGCCTGACGCAGCGGCGCCCGACAATATGGGTATGTGGCAAAAACTGACCACGTTCATCAAGGAAGTGCAGGTGGAATTCACCCGCGTGAACTGGCCCACGCGGGACGAACTCATCAACTCCACGGGTGTTGTTCTGGTGTTTTCGGCAGCATTCGCGGTATTCATCGGCATCTTCGATTTGATCATCTCGCAGATCTGGAAGCTGTTCCTCAACTGACCTGATGAAGACGCGGCGGCAACACCGGGCTCCAGCCGCCCGCCGAGAAGGTTGACATGGCAAAGCAGTGGTACGCGTTGCATACCTATTCGGGACACGAGAACAAGGTCAAGACCTACCTCGAGACCCTAGTCGAGTCGGCCGCCGCCGAAGGGGCCATAGCGCAGGTGGTCGTGCCGACCGAGGAAGTGGTAGAAATGCGCGCGGGCAAGAAGAAGGTCACGAAGAAGCAATTCCTGCCCAGCTACGTCCTGGTGGAGATGGAGATGTCCAAGGACGCCTGGCACCTGGTGACGAACATTCCCGGGGTGACCAACTTCGTCGGGCCGGCGCGGAAGCCGCAGCCGCTGCGCCAGGAAGAAGTCGATCACATTATGGGCTACATCGATCGCCGCAAGGACAAGGAGATCGAAGAGATTCCCTACTCGGTGGGGGACCAGGTGAAGGTCAACGACGGGGCGTTCAAGGATTTCATCGGGACCGTCGCCGAATTGATCCCCGAAAAGCGGCGTGTCAAGATCGTCGTCAGCATCTTCGGGCGTGGCACGCCCGTTGAGTTGGATGTGTTGCAGATCGAGGTGGCCGATGAGGCGACGGCGTAGCAGTTCTTACGAGGGAACGAGGGAATGGCCAAGAAGATACTCGCGGTAATCAAGCTTCAGGTCCCGGCGGGCCAGGCGAACCCGACTCCTCCCGTTGGTCCGGCACTGGGGCAGCACGGCGTCAACATCATGGAGTTCTGCAAGGCCTTCAACGCCCAAACGCAGGACAAAGCAGGGCTGATCATTCCGGTGGTCATCGAGGTCTACGCCGATCGCACCTTCTCATTCATAACAAAGACCCCGCCGGCGGCGGTCCTGCTTAAGCGCGCTGCCGGCATCGAGAAGGGGTCCGGGGTACCGCACACGGAAAAAGTCGGTACAGTGACCTCTGATCAGGTTCGCGAGATCGCCGAAAGCAAAATGGTCGATCTCAACGCCAGTTCGATCGAGTCGGCCATGTCCATGATCGCCGGAACGGCTCGCAGCATGGGGCTCACGGTCAACTAAACGGGTAGGTTTCCGATGCGCAGAAGCAAGAAATACAGACAGGCTAGTGACGGGATCGACAGATCCAGACTCTATGGCTGGGACGATGGCGTTGAGTTGCTTAAATCCTTTCCCCAACGTCGCTTCGACGAAACGGTGGAGCTTGGGTTCAATCTCGGCATCGATGGGCGCCAGGCGGACCAGATCCTGCGCGGCACCGTGATGTTGCCGCACGGCACGGGCAAAAATGTCCGCGTTCTCGTATTGACCCAGGGCGAGCTCGAGAAGCAAGCGCAAGATGCAGGGGCCGATTTCGTTGGTGGCGCCGATCTGGTCGAGAAGATCCAGGGCGGCTGGCTGGACTTCGACCTGGTGATCGCGTCGCCCGACATGATGGGGCAGGTCGGCAAGCTCGGGCGCATTCTCGGTCCCCGCGGTATGATGCCCAATCCAAAGACCGGGACGGTCACCCGCGAGGTCGAGCGGGCGGTCACCGAAGCCAAGGCTGGACGGGTGGAGTTCCGTGCCGACAGCAAGTCGGGCAACAACGCCCAGGCGCCAATCGGCAAGATGTCTTTTGAGGCCAACGCTCTCGTCGAGAACGGCAGGGTCTTTGGCGAGGCGATCATGCGGGCGCGGCCGGCCTCTACCAAAGGGCAATACGTTAGGAAACTCACGCTGTCCACCTCCATGGGCCCGGGGCTACGTCTGGATCCGGCCATATTGTCGCTCTAGTGGGCGGCCCAGCTGCAAGGATGTGAGATATGCCAACGACTGAAAAAATCGAGAGCGTCGAACGTCTCAAAGAGACGATTTCCGAGTCTCGGTCCATCGTGCTAGCCGATTTCTCCGGTATTGATGTGGCGGCGGTAACCGAGTTGCGCAACAAGCTGCGCGAAGCATCAGTAACCTACGAAGTCGTCAAGAATCGCCTGGCCAAGCGCGCGATCGAGGATGCGGGGATCGATGGGTTGAGTGACTACCTCACCGGACCGACCGCCATGGCGGTCGCCGTGGAGGATCCACTGGCGCCGGCTCAGGTGCTGCAGAAGTTCATTGACGACGGCGGCAAGATCGCCATCAAGTCTGGCCTGCTCGACGGCGAAGTCATGACGCCGGACCAGGTCAAGGCCCTGGCTTTACTGCCGTCGCGCGAAGAGCTGCTGGCCACGACCGTGGGCACGATTCAGGGGCCGTTGGCGGGCCTCGTCCGCGTGCTCAACGGGCTGCTGAGCAACATGGGCGGCGTTGTCGCGGCAATCGAAGAAAAGGCTCGCACAGAGGGCGGCGAGTAGCCAAAACTGATCGACGCGAATCAATCGATTAAGGAAACCAAACGGAGGATCTGGCAATGACCGAAGAAGCAACGGAAACCACGGAAGAAGCCGCTGAGGTGGCGGCGCCGAGCCCCAAGCTCGCCGAGATCATCGATTCGATCGGGGCGCTGACCGTTCTCGAACTGGCCGAGTTGGTTAAGGCTCTCGAAGACAAGTTCGGCGTGTCGGCGGCGGCCCCGGTGATGATGGCCGCAGGCGCGTCGGCTGCGGGTGGCGGCGACGGCGACGCCGAACCCGAGAAGGATTCGTTCGACGTGGTCCTCACTGGCCCCGGAGACAAGAAGATCCAGGTCATCAAGGCAGTTCGCGAGATCACCAGTCTCGGTCTCAAGGAAGCCAAGGCTCTGGTCGACGAAGCCCCCAAGCCGGTCAAGGAAGGGGTTACCAAGCAGGAAGCGGAAGAGATCCAGTCGCGCCTCGCCGAGGCTGGCGGAACGGTAGAGATCAAATAGGGAGCTGTCGATACTCGCCGATTGTGAGAACATCTTTCGCAGTGCATTCGTTGAAAGCTCACGGAGATTGCCTCCTGGTGGTAGGCAAAGACTCTGTGAGCTTTCGGCTTAATTCCGCTTGAAGGAGCACTTAACTTGAGCACGAAGAATGGACGAATCGAACGACGCTCTTTTGGGAAGATCAAAGAGATTGTCGAAATGCCGAATCTTCTTTCCGTCCAGATTGATTCTTTTGAAGACTTCCTTCAGCTCGAGGTCCCGCCCAACCAGCGTCAGCGCCGGGGCCTGCATCTCGTCTTCGAGAGCATTTTTCCGGTTAGTGACACCCCGGGAATCCACTCCCTGGAGTACGTCGGGTATTCGATCGGGAACCCACGCTACAGCGTTGATGAGTGCCGCGAACGCGGAATGACGTTCGCCGCGCCGCTGCGGGCCACTCTACGTCTGATAATCCGGGACAAGGAGAGCCCCGACAAGCCGATCAAGGACATCGTCGAGCAGTCCGTGTTTCTGGGTGAGCTGCCGCTGATGACCGACCAGGGCACGTTCGTCATCAACGGTGCCGAGCGGGTGGTCGTCAGCCAGCTGCACCGGTCGCCTGGTGTCTTCTTCGACGAGACCATGCACCCGAACGGCAAGCGTCTGTTTTCCGCCCGCATTCTGCCCTCGAAGGGGCCGTGGCTCGAGTTCAGCATGGACATCAACGACATCATGTATGTCCACATCGATCGCCGTCGCAAGCTGCCGGTGACCTTGCTGCTCCGCGCTCTCGGGTTCTCCAGCAACGGCGAGATCCTCAGCCTGTTTCGCGGCGATCAGGAAGTTGCGGTGAACGAGGAACTGGTTGATCGTACCGCTGGCCCCGCTGACGTCGTGGACCAGTCCACCGGCGAAGTCATCGTCGAAGCCTACCAGACCATCACGGTCGAGAACGTCGAGGCGCTCGTCGACGCTGGAGTCAAGAAGGTGGTCGTCTTGGAAGGGGTAGAGGGAACCGACCCGGGTGTCATCGAGAACACCCTGAAGAAAGACCCGAGCGAGAACGAAGAGGATGCGCTAACCCGCATTTACAACCTGCTTCGTCCGGGTGATCCGCCAAACATCGAGACCGCCCGCGGCCTTCTCGATCGGCTGTTCTTCAACGTCAAGCGCTACAATCTCGGCGACGTCGGGCGCTATCGGATCAACGCCCGTCTCAACCTGGAGCTGCCGTTCGAGAGCACGATTCTTCATCTTGAGGACTTCGCCTCCATCATTCGCTACCTGCTGGGATTGCGCCTTGGGCAGGGCCACACCGACGATATCGATCATCTGGGGAACCGCCGTGTCCGCCTGGTCGGGGAGTTGCTGGCGAATCAGTTCAGTATTGGCCTGACCCGCATGTCCCGGACGATTCGCGAGCGCATGGGACTTCGGGACGAGGAGCAGCCGACGCCGCACGATCTGGTCAACGCGCGCACGGTGTCCACAGTCGTTCAGGCATTTTTCGGCAGTTCGCAGCTGTCCCAGTTTATGCAGCAGACGAATCCGCTCGACGAGTTGACACACAAGCGGCGACTCAGCGCGCTCGGTCCTGGTGGCCTAAGTCGGGACCGGGCCGGTTTCGAGGTGCGCGACGTGCACTACACCCATTACGGCCGGATCTGCCCGATCGAGACGCCGGAAGGACCGAACATCGGGTTGATCTCGTCGCTGAGTTCATATGCCAGGGTTAATTCGTTCGGCTTCGTGGAGACCCCCTACCGCAAGGTAGTGGACGGCATCGCGACCACCGACATCGAATTCCTCACTGCTGATCAGGAGGACCGCTATACCATAGCGCAGGCCAACGAGCCGCTCGACGAGGATGGCAACTTCCTGAACGCGTTGGTGAAAGCGCGGCAGCGCGATGACTACCCGATGATTGAACCGGCCGAAGCCGACTACATGGACGTTTCGCCGAAACAGTTGGTGAGCGCCGCCGCCGCGTTAATTCCGTTCCTGGAGCACGACGACGCTAACCGCGCGTTGATGGGCTCGAACATGCAGCGCCAGGCCGTGCCCCTGCTCTTTACTTCGGCTCCTCTGGTCGGAACCGGAATGGAGAGCAAGGTGGCCCGCGATTCCGGAGCCCTGGTCCTAGCCCGCAACCCGGGACAGGTGACGCGGGTGGAGTCAAATTGCATCGTCGTCGAGCGCGACCAGGAGCATAGCTCACCCCTCTCGCCGCTCGACACCTCCACCGAGGACGAGTACAAGCTGATCAAGTTCAGCCGCTCGAATCAGGACTGCTGTATCAACCAGCGGCCGTTGGTCAAGGTGGGTGCCAACGTCAAGAAGGGTGACGTGCTCGCCGATGGTCCGGCGACGGAGAGCGGCGACCTCGCCCTCGGGGTCAACGTCCTGGTCGCCTTCATGTCCTGGAACGGCTACAACTTTGAGGACGCCATCGTCATCAGTGAGCGCTTGCTCAAGCGGGACATCTTCACCTCTATCCACATCGAGGAGTTTGAGCTGCAGGTCCGCGACACCAAGCGTGGCCAGGAGGAGATCACCCCTGAGATTCCCAACGTGAGCGAGAGCGCTGTGCGCAACCTCGACGACGTGGGGATCGTGCGGATCGGGGCGGAAGTTGGTCCCGGTGACATCCTCGTCGGCAAGGTTACGCCTAAGGGCGAGACCGAGCTTTCGCCCGAGGAGCGGTTGCTGCGGGCAATCTTCGGCGAGAAGGCCGGTGACGTGCGCGACGCCTCACTAAAGGCGCCTCCGGGAATGGAAGGTGTGGTTATCGACCGCAAGGTGTTCTCGCGCAAGGAGCGCAGTGAAAGCTCCCGCCGCAAGGAGAAAGCCGAGATCGCCGATCTGCGCACCGCCGCCGAGGAGAAAGTCAGGGAGCTCCTGAAGGACCGGGATTACCAGCTGCTGGAGCTACTCAAGGACCGCAAGCTCGGTCGGTTGCGCAGCACTGAAGACGATTCCGTGGTGGTGCGCGAAGGCACCGTCATGACGGAGCGGTTGCTGGACCGGTTTGACCTTTTAACCACCACGCCCGAGACCGGCTGGACCGACGACGAGGCGCTCAACGATAAGATTGATGCTTTGTTGCGTTTCGCCGCCGAGCAGACCCAGCTCATCGAAGAGCAGACCGAGCGTCAGGTTGAACGCCTGATGCGTGGAGACGAGCTGCCGCCGGGGATCGTCCAACTGGTCAAGGTCTATGTTGCCAAGCGGCGGAAGCTTGCCGTCGGGGACAAGATGGCCGGTCGGCATGGCAACAAGGGCGTAGTCGCCCAGATCGTCCCCGAGGAGGACATGCCTTACATGGAGGATGGCACGCCGGTCGACATGGCGCTGAACCCGCTCGGTGTTCCTTCCCGCATGAACCTGGGGCAGATATTCGAGACCCATCTGGGACTTGCCGCTCACCATCTCGGTCTGCACGTGGCCACGCCGGTGTTCGACGGCGCTTCGCTCGAGGAAATAAAGGGCTATCTCGACGAGGCAGATATTCCCAACGACGGCAAGTCGGTTTTGTACGATGGTCGTACCGGGCAGCAGATCGACAAGCGCGTCACGGTTGGCTACATCTACATGCTCAAGTTGTCCCACCTGGTCGCCGACAAGATCCACGCGCGCTCGATAGGTCCCTATAGCCTCGTTACACAGCAGCCGTTGGGTGGCAAGGCGCAGTTCGGCGGTCAGCGCTTCGGCGAGATGGAGGTCTGGGCGCTCGAGGCCTACGGCGCTGCCTACACACTACAGGAGATGCTCACGGTAAAGTCCGATGACGTGGCTGGTCGATCGCGGATCTACGAGGCTATCGTAAAGGGTGAGAACCCACCCGAACCGGGCATTCCGGAGTCCTTCAACGTCCTGGTGAAGGAGCTCCAGAGTCTCTGCCTCGACGTCATCCTCGAAGATGCAACAGTTGTCGAGACTTATTGAATCGGTGGCGTTGAATGGAGCGCCGCTACCACGGTGAAGGCTCATCGGGTGGATCGCAGGTCTGAATCAGCTTGTCCCGACGACCACGAAGTCACCAATCAAAGGGGGCTGCAGTGTTAGGACACACCAGTATTTCGAGAAAACCCACCGATTTCGACTCGATTCGAATCCAGCTGGCGTCGCCCGAGACCATTCGCGGCTGGTCGCACGGCGAAGTGACAAAGCCGGAAACGATCAACTACCGTTCCTTCAAGCCCGAGCGGGACGGGCTGTTCTGTGAGCGCATTTTCGGTCCGGTAAAGGACTGGACCTGTCACTGCAGCAAGTACAAGGGTATTCGCTATCGCGGCGTCGTCTGCGATCGTTGCGGCGTCGAGGTCACGCAGGCGAAGGTTCGCCGCGAGCGCCTGGGGCACATCGAGCTGGCGGTTCCCGTTTCGCACATCTGGTACTTCAAGTCGCTGCCGTCCCGGATTGGCGCCCTCCTCGACATCTCCATGCGCAATCTGGAACGGATCCTCTATTACGAATGCTACGTGGTGATCGATCCCGGTGACGAGGAGGCTCCCATCGAGGCTTTCTCGCTGCTCACGGAAGAGGAACTGATGGAGCTGCAGGAGCAGGGGTACGATCCATCCGTGGGTATGGGAGCTCCGGCGGTCCAGGAACTGCTGTCCCGCATCGATATCGAGGAGCTGTCGGCCGAGCTGCGCACCCAGGTGCGCATGGAAACTTCGATTCAGCGGAAGCAGGAAGCGCTCAAGCGTCTGAAGGTGGTCGAGGCTTTCCGCCAGTCCGAGAATCGGCCGGAGTGGATGATCCTCGAGAACGTGCCGGTGATTCCGCCCGATCTGCGGCCTCTCGTGCCGCTTGAGGGGGGGCGTTTCGCCACTTCCGATCTCAACGATCTGTACCGTCGAGTAATCAACCGCAACAACCGTCTCAAGAAGCTGGTCGCCATCAAGGCGCCCGAAGTGATCCTACGCAACGAAAAGCGGATGTTGCAGGAGGCGGTCGATGCGTTGTTCGACAACGGCCGGCGTTCCCGCGCCGTCCGCGGTGACGGCAACCGGTCGCTCAAGTCGCTCAGCGACCTGCTCAAGGGCAAGCAGGGCCGCTTCCGGCAGAACCTGCTGGGCAAGCGGGTCGACTACTCCGGTCGCTCGGTCATCGTAGTCGGGCCGGAACTCAAGCTGCACCAGTGCGGCCTTCCTAAGAGCATGGCCCTGGAGTTGTTCAAGCCGTTCGTGATCAAGAAGCTCGAAGAGAAGGGGCTCGTGCAGACGGTCAAGAGCGCCAAGAAGCTGGTGGAACGCGAGCGACCTGAAGTGTGGGACATCCTGGAGGAGATCATCCAGGACCACTGCGTCCTGTTGAACCGGGCCCCGACGCTGCACCGGCTCGGGATCCAGGCCTTTCAGCCGATCCTGGTCGAAGGCAAGGCGGTGCGCCTGCACCCGCTGGTCTGTGCCGCTTTCAACGCCGACTTCGACGGCGACCAGATGGCGGTCCATGTGCCTCTCTCTTTCGAGGCTCAGATCGAGGCCCGCCTGTTGATGCTGGCGTCCAACAACGTGCTGAAACCGGCAGATGGCGAGCCGGTGATCATGGATAACCCCCAGGATATCCTGCTCGGCTGCTACTACCTAACGAAAGTGAAGTTCAGCGAGGGGGATAAAGAGCCCCGCAGATTCTCCAGCCCGATTGAGGCTCGCGCGGCCTATGAGTCGCAGCGTATCACCCTGCATCAGCCGATCGTGGTGCGCATCGATGACGAAGGCGTCGACACGACGGTTGGCCGGCTGATATTCAACGAGGTCATGCCCCCGGAAATCGGCTTCATTAATCGGAGCGTTGCCAAGGACGACATCAAAACTATCACAGCCGAGGTGCATCGGCACCTGGGCAATCGGCGTACGGCCGAGTTCGTCGATACGCTCAAGAAGCTCGGGTATCACTACGCCACGATGGCGGG
>CAYWBJ010000384.1:0-1899 GCA_964456165.1 uncultured Gemmatimonadaceae bacterium
CGAGATGATGTTGTTGCGGCTGGAGCCCTGGTAGTCGACAAGACCCAGCTCGGGCCGTTCCCACTCGAAGCCGTCGTCGCTCTCGGCGTAACAGACATAGGTGCCGGCGACGTCGTCGACTTTCGCCACGCCGTACCACAGCCGGTAGCGGCCCTCGTCGTAGAGCATGGTGTTGATGTGCAGGTTGGCGTCCTGCTCCCACGGTCGCTCGCGGTGGAAGAACACCTCCGACTTCTGCGCCGGCTCGATCGCCAGGCGGATGCCGGTCGGCGGCTCCTGGGACCAGATGCGGCCGTCGGACTCTTCCTTGCGATGGGAGGCGAAGATGCCGTACCAGTCGAGAAACGGTCTAGTTGCTGCTTTCAGTTCGTCCATGGATTCCCTTCAGTGTAATGGGGCCGCACGGCCCTGGAGTGTAAGATTGTCAGTTGATCTGGAATGAGTAGAGCCGGCTGTCGCGCAGGTGGAAGCGCAGACGGATCGGCTGCTCGACCGCGTCGAGGGTCTTGCCGCTGGTCCAGGCCACCGGCTGATTGCTACTGTCGGCGTCGATCACCGGACAGTCGGCGCGGGTGAGGCCCGGTATCGGCGCGCCATAGAGCGTGATCGCCTCGACCTGCAGGCTGCCGCGAGCGGCGTCGACGTTGACGCTGAGATCGCGGCCGGCGAAACGCAGTGGCCGGGTGGTCAGGCTTCCCTCCGCAGCGCCGGCGTCGACCGAGACGAAGCCATCCGGGCGCAGGCGGGCCAGCCCGAGGGCATCTCCCTGCAGGAGGCGGCCCTGATGCAGGGTGCCCACGGCCTGATTGATGCCCACGTGCGGAATGTTCGAGCCGCGGTAGTAGACGAGGAACTCGCCGTCCTGGACGATCACCTCGTCGACGTAGATGCGCTTCTCGTCCCAGGCTTCCGGGACGCAGCCTAGAAACAGCTGGCGGTCGCAGACGCGGGTCCAGGATATCCCGTCTCTGCTGAAGGTCAGCTGGGTGTCGAGGGTGTAGTTGGCGCCGTCGAGAGCGGCGGGATCGCCGGTCCACTCGTGGTAGACGTTGAGGAAGCCGACGTAGCCGCACTGGTAGGGCAGCACCAGCATGTAGTAGAACTCGGTGCCAGCGCCGTCGCGCTGGTCCGGCGTGAGCACCTCGTCGATGTGCAGCCAGGTCTCGAAGTCGAGGCTCTCGGAACGGCCGACGCGGCGGGTCGGAAAGACGGAGCCGTCGTAGGGCACGCCGTGATTGCGCCAGTGGCGGCGGGTGTGGCGCCCGTCGGGGCGCACGTACATCACCCAGCGGCCGAGGCGCTCGTCCCAGAACGGGCATTGGGAGCCGTCCCCCGTAGGTCGGATGACGGGGTTCTGGTCGTGGGCCGTCCAGCGCAGGCCGTCGGGGGACCAGGCCACGCCGACGCCGCCGACGCTGTAGTAGACCATCTTGTAGCGCCGCGCCGGGTCTTCGGCGCGGCGGTCGCAGATGACGGTCTTGTCGTGGGCGAAACCGGCCGGCGTGGGAAGGCGGTTGTTGCACCGGCTGCCCTCGTACTCCACCAGGTCCAGCTCCGGCCGCTCGAAGTGCACGCCATCGTCCGAGCGGGCGTAGAGGAGAACCGACTCCTTGGCATCCTGATCGTAGGAGCTATACCAGAGCCCGTACTGGTCCTCGTCGGGGTCGTGGATCACATCGGCGTAGAGGATGCGCTGGCACTCCCAGGGATGTTCCGCGGCCAGAATCGGGTTGTCCGGATGCCGCTCCGGCTGATGAACGCAGCGGCTGACTCTGTCCATGCCCTCGATCAGCACCTCGTCGAGGAAGAGCTGGCGCTCGGGGCCGATGTCGATTATGGGAGGGAGGCGCTCTACCAGTTGTTCCTTGACTTCCATAGTGTCTCGTTTCAGGTGAGATT
>CAYWBJ010000385.1:0-9715 GCA_964456165.1 uncultured Gemmatimonadaceae bacterium
CCGCTACCCCAGTCCACAGGAGCTACCCGAATGTCCGACGTCAAGCTCACCTACGAAGACTACACCAGCGGCGGTAAGTACAAGGTCATCGGCACCCGCCCGATCCGGCACGACGGCGAAGACAAAGTGACCGGCCGGGCCATTTACGGCGCTGACGTGCGCATGGCCGACCTTCTCTATGGCAAGGTCCTGCGCAGCCCGCACCCGCACGCGAAGATCCTCTCCATCGACACCAGCCGCGCCATGGAGTTGCCCGGCGTCCGCGCCGTGGCCACCGCCGACGACCTAGTGGACGTGGTCGACAAGATGTCCCAGATCGGCGAGACCACCGTCAACATTCGCGAGATAGCCGAGAACTCGCTGGCCTACGACAAGGTCCTCTACAAGGGTCACTCGGTCGCCGCCGTGGCTGCGACCAGCCCCCATATAGCGGAAGAGGCACTGGACCTGATCGACGTGCAGTACGAGGTGTTACCGCCGGTGGTCGACGTGCGCGCCGCCATGGCCGACGACGCGCCGCTGCTGAACGAGAGCCGCACGACCAACCGGATGGGTGAGGAGTCGGAGAATGCCAGCAACGTCGCCAGCCACAACCAGCACGACATGGGCGACATCGACGCCGGCTTCGCCGCGGCCGATGTCATCGTCGAGCGCGAGTTCACGACGGCGACGGTGCACCAGGGTTACATCGAGCCCCACAATACCACGGTGCTGTGCAAGAAGGACGGCAGCATTACGGTCTGGGTGAGCACCCAGGGACCATTCCAGGTTCGCGACCAGCTGGCCCAGGTCATGCAGGTGCCGGTCTCCAAGGTAAAGGTCATCCCCTGCGAGATCGGCGGCGGGTTCGGGGGCAAGTTCCCGATCTACATGGAGCCGGCTGCCGCGGTGATGTCCTTCAAGACCGGTCACCCGGTCAAGATGGTCATGTCGCGCGCCGAGGTCTTCGAGGGCACCGGCCCGGCCCCCGGCTCCTACATCACCTGCAAGATGGGCTGCAAGAACGACGGCACGATCACCGCCGCATATTCCTACCTGGCCTACGAAGCCGGCGCCTACCCCGGCTCGGCCGTCGGCGCCGGCGCCGCCTGCATCTTCTCGCCTTATGATATCGAGAACGTGCGCATCGACGCCCTCGACGTGGTCGTCAACAAGCCCCGCTCCAGTGCCTACCGCGCACCGGGCGCCCCTAACGCCGCTTTCGCCTCCGAGACCGTGATCGACGAGTTGGCCGAGCGGATCGGCATGGACCCGCTCGCGATGCGACTGAAAAACTCGGCCCGGGAAGGCACCCGCCGCTCGGACGGCACCGTCTACAAGAAGATCGGTTGCGTCGAGACCCACGAGGCGGCAAAGGAATCAGAGCACTACCAGAGTAGGCTCGCGGGCCCCAACCGCGGCCGCGGCGTCGCCTCCGGCTTCTGGTTCAACGGCGGCGGGCAGTCGGCCGCCTTCATCAGCGTCCATGCTAGCGGCCAGGTCAGCCTGAACGAAGGCTCCACCGACATCGGCGGCTCGCGCGCGGCCATGGCCATGATCGTCGCCGAGGAGCTCTCTCTGAAGGCCACCGACGTCAACCCAGCCGTCGTCGACACCGACTCCATCGGCTTCACCGACGGGACCGGCGGCAGCCGTGTCTGTTACGCCACCGGCCACGCCTGTTACCTTGCCGCCATCGACGTGAAGGAGCGCATGTGCGTCCGCGCCGCCCGTCAGCTCGAGCTGGAAGAAGGGGACGTTGAGTTCGTCGAAGGCGAGTTCGTCGCCACGTCCGACTCGAGCAAGCGCCTGGCCTGGAACGAAGTCGCCGCCGCCCAGGCCAGCACCGGCGGCCCGATCGAAGGCGTCGGCACCATCAACGCCAGCGGGCCCGGCAACGCCTTCGCCACCCACATCGTCGACGTCGAGGTCGATCCGGAGACCGGCAAGGTCAAGATTCTGCGTTTCACCGCTGTCCAGGACGTCGGTAAGGCCATCCACCCCAGCTACGTCGAGGGCCAAATCCAGGGCGGCGTCGTCCAAGGTATTGGCTGGGCGCTGACCGAAGGCTACTTCTACAACGAAGATGGCAAGATGGCCAACCCCACCTTCCTCGACTACCGCATGCCAACTGTGCTCGACCTGCCGTTGATCGAAACCGTGATGGTAGAAGTCGACAACCCGGACAGCCCCCACGGCATCCGCGGCGTCGGCGAGGTACCCCTCGTCCCGCCCATGGCCGCGATCGCCAACGCGATCTACCAGGCCACTGGAAAGCGCATGCAGGACCTGCCCATCACGCCCGATCGCATGGTGGCGGCGATGTACGAAGAGATGGCCGAAGCGGCAGGGTAAGATTGTAGAACCAGACCAGGAACCAGATGCCGATGCCTCGTGAGGGGTATCGGCATTTTCTTACTACGACTGGAGGGTGCGATGGCCCGCAGAATCGATCCGCAGATCTTCATCGAAGCGATGCTTCCTGTCGTGCGCCAGTGCGCCGAGGCCTCGCTCATCTTCTACGGCAAGGTCGCCAATCTGGGCAAGCAGGCCGACACCACCCTCCGCACGACCGAGGCCCAGGCTGCTTCCGGTGCCCTCACCGCCCTCGACACCGCGATCCAGGACATCGTTCTCTCCGTCGCCCTACAGCATTTCCCCCAGGCCAGCTGCATCGCCGAGGAGAAGACCCCGTTCAAGCGCCGCTTCGCTCCTGCCGGCGCCGAGTACGCGATCATCCTCGACCCCATCGACGGCACGCTCCACTTCCAGGCCGGCGACCACCCCTACCACATCTCCCTCGGCCTCGCCCGGAAAGGAGAGATGGTCGCCGCCATCGTCGCCCGCCCCAACGAGAACAAGATCTTCAGCGCCACCCGCGGCGGCGGCGCCCACGTCCAGGTCGGCAAACGCCGGCCCAGGCGCCTTCGCCTGCCCAGGAGACCCAGGACCAACAAAGCCTTCATCTCCACCAAGGGCCGCGTCTTCCAGGAACCGGCCAGGGCCAAGCTCAATCCCCGTGAGTTCCCTATCGGCGCCGCCCTCGTCCTGACCCTCCTGGCCGAAGGTGAACTGGCCGCCTACCTCACCCGCCAGGTAGAGATCTACGACGTCGGCCCCCCCTCCCTGATCGCCGAAGAAGCGGGCGCCCAGTGTTTCCTCCGTAAAGGCCAGGCCCCCAACTACGACCACCGCCGCAAGTTCTCCCACTACATGGCCGCCGCCACCGACGAGATCCGCGAGTTCCTGATGGAAGTGGCGAAGAAGGGCGAACAGATCGAACGGACAGCCTAGGTCGGCGGACCTCTCCCCTTGCACCCACATCGGCACCATTTCTTGATTCCACAGCACCTAGTGCGGACAATCGGATCAATCTCAATCAGACTGGTTTGCTGACGCGGTCCGAGCGCTGGTCTGGGGCCGCCGCCTCGCACTCACTCAGACGAACAGGACACACCATGACCAACGAAATCAAGGGCATCCTCCCCGTAGTCCACATGCCCTACAACCCCGACGAAACCATCCACCTCCCCACCTTGCAACGCGAAGTAGACTACCTCTTCGAAACCGGCGCCCACGGCCTTTGCCTCGCCCTGGTCTCCGACCTCCTCCGCCTCACCCCTGAAGAACGCATTACCCTCCCGGCGCACCTCGTCGAATGGGCAGCCGACCGCGGCCCCGTGATCATCAACGTCGGCGCCGAGAGCACCCTCCAGGCATCTCACTACGCCCACGCCGCCGCCGATGCCGGCGCGGCAGCCCTCATGGCCATCCCACCGCTTACCCAGGCGATGCCCGAGTCGGAGCTGCGCACCTACTTCGAGGTTATCCTTGACGCCGTCGACATCCCCCTCATGGTCCAGGACGCCAGCTCCTACGTCGGCGCCCCGATGAGTCTGGAGTTCCAGGCCAGTCTATTCGACGACCACGGCGACCGCATCCTCTTCAAGCCCGAGGCAACCCCCCTCGGCCCCTGCCTCTCCGGCCTGCGCGACCTCACCGCCGGCAAAGCCCGCCACTTCGAAGGCAGCGGCGGCATCCTCCTCATCGACTCCTTCCGCCGCGGCATCGCCGGCACCATCCCCGGCGTCGAGCTCCTCCACGGCATCGTGCCACTGTGGCATGCCCTGCACGCAGGCGACAACGCGCGCGCCTACGCCCTCCACGCCCCGATCAGCGCCATTGCCATGCTCCAGCTCCAGGGCGGCCTGGACGGCTTCATTGCCATCGAGCGCCACATCATGCACCGTCGGGGCCTCTTCCCCACCACCACCAACCGCTCCCCCTTCAGCTTCACCCTCGACAGCGAAACCGCCGTCGAAGTAGATCGCATCCTCGACAACCTGGAAGCCCTCCTGACCGACGCCGGCTGAAGGTCAGGCTGCGCGTTTAGAGGCCTTCGAATCAGGTTGGCCTTCGACCTGACTTCGATCTGCTGACGCAGATCCCGTCGCAAGACCGCGAAGCTGAAACAACTTCAGTCGCGTGAGCGTTGGACACGAACGAGAGGCACTCGCCCGACTTCCTCCTTGCGACCCCTCGTACCAGTAGTTTGTTTGGAATCATCAGACAGGTCACTCCTCGCTGTTTCACTTCTCTCCTCATAGAGGGACGCAATCAGACCTAACGACCAAGTCTGAGCGCGTCGCAGTCCCCAGGACGCGTCTCGCACGATCTCAAAGACAGACATGCTCACACGCCAGCAAACACCCATGCCCCAATCCCAGCGCATAACAAACGTCCAATCCCCAATCATCCCTGACGTGGCCGCCCTCATCCGCGCCACTCCCGGAACCATCTCCCTAGGCCAGGGCGTAGTCCACTACCCCCCACCCCCCCAAGTCATAGACGCCGTCTCCACCTTCGATGGCGACGTAACCCGTCACATCTACCACCACGCCACCGGCCTGCCGGCACTCCTCGACGGGATCCGCGTCAAGCTCGCCGCCGAGAACGGCATCCACGCCAACGACCAAGTCCTGATGGTCACGGCCGGCAGCAACATGGGGTTCTACCACAGCATCCTCGCAATCACCGACCCCGGCGACGAGGTGGTCTTGCTGACTCCCTACTTCTTCAACCACGAGATGGCGGTGGCGATGGCCAACTGCAAGGCCGTCAACGTCCCCACCGACAGCGCCTACCAGCCACGGCTCGACCGCATCGAGGCCGTCATCACCCCACGTACCCGCGCCGTCGTCACGGTTTCGCCTAACAATCCCTCCGGCGCCGTCTACCGTCTTGAGGATCTGACCGAGATCAACCGGATGTGTCGCGAACGCGGCATCTACCACATCTCCGACGAAGCCTACGAGTACTTCACCTACGGCGGAACGGAACATTATTCGCCCGGCTCCGCCGCCGAGGCAGCCGGCCACACCATCTCCCTCTACTCCTTCTCCAAGTCCTACGGCATGGCCAGCTGGCGCGTGGGATACCTTGTTGCGCCCGGCCATCTGCTTGGTCCGCTGCAGAAGATCCAAGACACCATCCTGATCTGCCCGCCCGCCATCTCGCAGGCCGGTGCGGTGGGCGCGCTCGAAGCTGGGGCCGCGTACTGTCGCAAACGCGTCCAGGACATCGGAACGGTGCGGCGCGATTGCCTCGATCATCTCGACACCCTCACTGATGTCGCCACCATCGCCCCGACCACCGGCGCCTTCTACCTGCTGCTCGACCTAGAAACCGAGCTCGACTCCATGCAGGTGGTCGAGCGCCTCATCCGCGAGTTCAAGGTCGCCGCCATCCCCGGTAGCGTTTTCGGCCTTCCGGATTGTCATATCCGCATCGCCTACGGCGCCCTCCAGCAGGAGACTGCGTCCGCCGGTATGGCCCGCCTGGTCGAAGGGCTGCACCACATCATCAAGAGCTGATGCTCCCGGTCTCCGGGCCGTTGCAGACACCGTCTACCGATCGTGAATTGCTTGACACCGTCGTTCTGCCCAGCTATCTTCATCTGGTCTTTAAAAGAGTGACCTGAATTCACGTGATGAATGTCCTACTGGAAGTTCTCCACACATCGAATGTGGGACTTCGACAAAGCTGCTAATCGGCATTCTGGTGAGTTGGTCACTCTTTATTTTTTTATCGTTTCACATCCTCCCTTAACAGCACCGCTCGCCCAGCCCGGCATTCGCGGTCCGGCAACCGGTATCGACCGCGACCGGGGAGCCCAGCAGTCCTCCCGTTGAGCATGAGTCCGGCCCGCCCCAGCGTCCTGGTCATTGCGTCCGCCATCCTTGGCCTCGTCCCGTCAGCCGGTGGCCAGAGCCTGGCAGTAGAACCCTCCGTCCTCGATTTCGGCGTCGTCAAGCTGGGGGACCGGCTCACCCGCCAGGTCGAACTGCGCAACACCGGGAAGGATGAGCAAGAGGTGAAGGTCAGTGTCGCCGGTGATGCCTACGCGACCACCGCCGACACTTTGACGATTGCGGCTGGTGCTGCGTCGCTTTTGGCGATTGAGCTGACCGCGGCCGACCTGGGAGAGCACTTGGGGGAGCTTACCGTCCAGGCCGAGGGCTTTTTCAGGAAGGAACCCCTCACGGTCCAGCTGACCGCCCGCGTCGCCCGCCCCAAGATCACCGTGACACCGCGTCTGGAGTTCGCGGATCGCTCGCTGGGCGAGAGGGACGTGGTTGCCGTGGAAATCCTCAACGAAGGGGAGGTAGCTCTCGCCATCGAGGCAATTCGGGTCGAGCCCGACACGACCGACTTCGCCGCGGCACCTGCAGCGCCGTTCAGCGTCGCTCCGGGCGCCACCCGATCCGTAGCCGTAACCTTCTCACCTGCCGCTGGCGGCCGCCGGGTTGCCCAACTCGTCATCCTCTCGTCCGAGCTGGAATCCGGCGAGGTCCAGGTCGCACTCGAAGGGTTCGGGACCACGCCGGTGGTCGCCTTCTCGCCCCGTCCGGAAGTCGGCCTGGAGTTCGATCAGATCGAAGTCGGCCAGCGCCGGCGCCGCGCGCTGGTGATCCTTAGTCAAGGACAGGCCGATCTGAAGATCGACCGGATCGACCTTTCCGGCGGGCCGTTCTCCATCGACTGGGACAGTTCGGCCGCGGTCACCGTGCCGCCGGCCGGACGCCTGGACGTGGGCATCGAATTCCGCCCCCGCTACGAAGGAGTGGCTGCCGGCAACCTCGCCGTTCACTCGAACGACCCGGCCCGCCCGCGCGTGGACATTCCCGTCAGCGGCCGCGCCGCCGTTACCCCTCCCGCAATCGAGATCCTCAACGACAGCGACCTAGACTTCGGCAACGTGCCCTTGAGCACGACGGCGTCCGACCTGCTCCTGATCTGGAACCGCGGCGGCACGCCCTACACGGTGCGCACTGACGTGGAGTCGCCGTTTGCCGGCGAGTTCGAAATCGAGACCGCCTCGCTGCTGCTGCAGCCGGGGACATACGCCAAGATGGAGGTGCGTTTCAAGCCGCGTGAGCGGGGCGAGCGCCGTGGCGCCCTGACCGTGCACACCGAATCCGGACCGCACCGGATTGAAATGTACGGGATAGGCAACTTCCTCGAGCTGACTCCGAGCGCCGTGGACTTCGACCGCGTCGTGGTTGGCAAGTCGAGCCCGCAGCAGATCGAGCTGCTCAACATCGGCAACTCCGACTTCGACATCACCAACGTCCGCTCGAGCAACACCCCCAACTTCCGGGTCAAGTCCACCGTTAGCACCACGAATCGCTTCGTGCTGCCAGCCCACGGCTACCAGCCGCTACCGATCAGCGTCACCTTCTCGCCCACCGCCCGCGGCCTGGTCAACGGTACGCTGCAGGTCGAGGGCTACTGGGACCAGACTTTCGAGACCCGTGAGCTGCTCCTCAGCGGCACCGGCATCGCCGCTGACCTGGAGCTGCATCCCTCCTCCAACATCGACCTCGGCTACACCGTGTTAGGGGAAGAGGAGGCCCAAACCCTAGTGGCTACCAACACCGGCGACACCGATCTGCGGGTGGTAGCCCGCTCCGAGTCGCCCGAGGCCCGCTGTGAGCCCGATTCCTTCTCCCTACGGCCGGGGCAGTCCACGACGCTGCAGGTCATCTTCGCCCCCCAAGCCCTGGGCCAGCGCAGCGCCCGGGTGCAGCTGATCAGCAACGACGTCACGGAGAAGGCGCTGCCCCTGAGCCTGACCGGCAAGGGAGCCCTGGGCAACGTCGATCTGACCGACCTCGTCGCGCTTCTGGTCTCCCGCAAGAGCAGGTTCGACACCCTGAAGGTCGGCTGGAACAACACCCCTTCCGTGCTCCTGGACGGCAGCAAGATCGACCTGGTCTTCCACGTGCCAGACTCGCTGCGGCCGGCCCTGGTGGGCCGTGAATTCGACATATCCTGGCGCTCCCTCGACGAGAACTACGACGAGACCGGCGGCAGCAAGAACACCAAGCTGAAGATCCACGACTCGGGCGAGGACCGCTTCCTAGCCGAGAAGTTCAATCTGCGCCTGACCGAAAAGGACAACCGGCGGGTCCGCATCAGCATCGCGACCCGCAACTACCCGGGCGCGCCGGAGCAGAAGATCTCCCAGGTGCTCCAGGCAGGCGGGTGGAAGTGGGAGTTCGAGGCCAAACCGCTGGTCTCGTTCCTGTCGGTGCGCCCCAGCCGCGACTACAAGGACGAGAACGGCAACACCATCAAGGGCAAGACCGAGCGCCTGATTGGACTGCCCGGCTTCGCGTTCTTCGGGTACCACAACTCCGAGAACCCGTCGATCTCCGGCGTCCACCTGACCGCCACCGGCAACGTGCTCGAGGCGTTGTCCACCTCGAACTCGCTCGCCATCTCGCTCGGCGTAGCCGTCTCGATGTACAAGGACCGCTTCATGTTCGGGTTGGGTTACGACGTCTACGACCACCGCCCCAAGGCCGTGCGCAAAGGGACTCAGGACTACATCATGACCTTCAAGTACTGGGGTCTCTTCTGAGGCGCGCCGCCTACCGCATCCCCTCGTACACCATCGCCGCCGCACACAGATCCTGCGCCGCCAGCCCGGTGAGGTAAACCACCCGTGGCCACTCGACCGCAGTACTCAGCCGTCCACATGCCGCGTCGTCCACCGTCAGCACCCGGCCGGCGCCGTCGCGGCAAAACCGGATGTCGTCGAAGCAGCCGATCTCCCGGGCATGTTTGAACTCGCCCGAGGCCCCCGCTTGCCCTTCGTGGTCGACCAGCACCGTGAATCCCTCCAGCACGCCTTGCTCCAGTTGCCGCGTTCGGCTGTCGCCGCCCAGGGCTACCAGCACTGGAATCTCCCCAACCATATCCCCGCTCAAGATGGGACGCAGCGTCGGCACCGCCGGCAACACGGCGTCGACGCCTTCCGCGCAGGCCGCCAATGACTCCACCATGACCAGTTCCGCCTCGACCTGATCCCCCAACGCCGCCGCGAACGCCTCCCGCCTCTTTTGGCTCCTGCTCGTCGCCTGGATCCGCTCCAGTCCGAACAACTCATCCACCGTCCGCGCCAGTACCTGCGCCACCCTACCCGTACCCAGAATCCCCACCCGTCGCACCGGCCCCCGAGCCAGATACTCCACTCCCAACGCCCCAGCCGCCCCCGTCCGCATATCAGTTATGTGATCCACATCCAACACCACCCTCACCCCGCCCCGAAGATCCTCCAATTCCACCACCGCCCGCCGCTCCCCCATCCGCCCCGACCCCACCTGAGACCACTCCTCGATAACCTTCCGCCCCCGATACCGCCCCTCCCACTCCGCCAGCATCTCCAACC
>CAYWBJ010000386.1:0-4606 GCA_964456165.1 uncultured Gemmatimonadaceae bacterium
AATCCGGCGATCGGGACCTGCGCCAGCCACCAGTACAACCGGCGACTGTGGACGCGGTCGCGGTAGGCGAACATGTAGAGCCACTTGATCGGAACCAGATAGGCCAGTCCGGCGTGCACACCCCAGGATAGCAGCGTGCTCACCATCCAGATCACCAGCCAGGTGTGGTTGCCGGTCCGGACGTATTCGACGAAACAGGCCAGCGCTGCCGTGGCGGTGACCAGACCGAGAACCGCGGGCGAGAGGGTCTGCACCTGTTCGATGAGAAACGGAGCGCCGCCCAGCAGTAGCAGGGCCCCGGGCGCGGCGTGGGTGCCGCCGCTCTGGCGCACGACCCGGTTGCTCAACAGCCGGGCCAGGACCGCGCCGACCAGGTTGGGGAAACGCAGCCAGAACGGATGCTCGAACCAGGCGCTCCAGCCCTTGAGCAACAGCAGGTAGAGGGGGGCGTAGAGGGTGGCGGTGAGGTTGGCGAAACTCGCGCCGGCGCGGCTCAGGTAGGTCTGCTCGGCTGAATCCAGGCCGCTGCCCAGGTAGCAGAAGCCGAGGATCAGGAGGATAGGGACGGCGAAGGTGGCGCCGTGCAGGGGGGAGGCCTGTTCTTTCATTGGGGTGTGTAAATGGTTAGGGGAGCGGAAAATAGGCTGGGTGTGGGGGGGGAGTCAATCAATTGCCTCGCCGCGCGGTGGAGAGTACACTCTTGTACGACCAAGCGTTGTGCACGGCGGGCCTTTGGGCCCTCGCTTCATGGAGCGCGGGTTACCAAACCGAACTTGCCCATCGCAACCTGTGGGCGGGGAATTGAGGCGCCCGGAGAGTGAATTGAAAAGACTCATCAGTCTGAGAGCGTTGTTCCTTCTCCTACTGCTGCCAGCCATCGCAGATGCCGGCAAGCTGTACCATGTGGATATGACGCTGGAGGGGATGATTGATCCGGGGATCGCGGCGTTTGTGGAGCGGGCGGTGGAGGAGGCGAATCAGGCGGGGGCGGAGGTGATCGTTTTTGAGATCGATACGTTTGGGGGGCGGGTGGATGCGGCTACGGTGATTCGGGATGCTATTCTGGACAGCGAAGCGATGACGATCGCGTTCGTGAACAAGCGGGCGATCTCGGCGGGGGCGCTGATTTCGCTGGCCTGCGACAAGATTGTCATGACGCGGGCGGCGTCGATCGGGGCGGCGACGGCGGTGGATGCATCGGGGACCAAGGCCAGCGACAAAGTGATCTCCTACTTCAAGGCCGAGATGCGGGCCACGGCCGAGGAGACCGGGCGGGATCCTAAGAAGGCCGAGGCGATGGTGGATGAGTCGATCGACATCCCCGGTTTCAGCGTCGAAGTGGGGCGGCCGGCGACCTTGACCACCGAGCAGGCCCTGCACTACCAGATGGCCGACGAGACTGCCGAAAGCTTGGAGGAGCTGCAGCAGATCTACGACATCGCCGACCTGGAGATCGTCAGCATCGAGGTGAACTGGGCGGAAATAACGCTGCGGTTTCTGACGCATCCGATCGTGACCTCCATCCTGCTGGCGGTGGCCATGTTCGGGTTGATCGCCGAGGTGCGGACCCCGGGATGGGGATTGGGGGGGACGCTGGCCCTGGTCGCACTCGGGCTGTTCTTCGGCAGCCACCTGGTGCTGAAGCTGGCCGAGTGGAGCGAGCTGCTGCTGTTCATGGTGGGTCTGGCGCTGCTGGTCGTAGAGATTGCCGTCATCCCCGGTTTCGGGGTAGTCGGTCTGGCCGGGATTCTGCTGATGGTAGCCAGCCTGCTCTTGAGTCAGTTGGGCACCTTCGAGCTGTGGAGCGTGGACGAAATCTCCGAGAAGGTGGGGCTGATGGCGGCATCGTTGATCGGCGCCATCGTGCTGTCGGCCGTCTTTCTGCGCTCCCTGCCGAAATTCGCCGCCTTCAATCGTTTGATTCTGCAGAGCGAGACGCGGGCGTCCGAAGGTTACGTCTCCTCGTCTACCGAAAGGGACGAGGAGTTGGTGGGTCAGGAAGGGGTGGCGATCAGCTACCTGCGGCCCGCCGGCATCGGCAATTTCAACGGCCAGCGCCTCGACATCATCGCCGAAGGAGAGTTCATCTCGCAGCACACGCGCATCAAAATCGTCGAGGCGCGCGGCAACCGCGTCCTGGTCAGGCCGGTGTGACCGAGTTTGTCAGCCCGCAGCTGGCCTACGCCTTAGGCCTGTTGATTCTTGGCTTCATCCTCATTCTCCTCGAGATTTTCGTGATCCCCGGGTTCAACATCTTCGGGATTCTGGGTTTTCTGACGGTCTGCTCCGGCGTCTATGTGGCCTACCGGGAGGGACCGGAATACGCGGTGGTGGTCGGCGCGATCGGGGTCGTGGGGACCTTGGCGCTGGTCCGGCTCCTGGTGCGCAACCGGGTATGGAACCGGCTGGTGCTGGAGTCTGCGACCACGCGCGCGGCGGGGTACGACGTGTCGAAATCCGGTTTGGAGGGGATGCTGGGAGGGCGAGGGGTGGCGGCTACGGCCTTGCGGCCGGCGGGGCGGATGGAGTTCGGGGAGGAGCTTGTCGATGTGGTGACTGAGGGGGAGTTCGTGGAGAAGGGGGTTTTGGTGGAGGTGGTGGTTGTGGATGGGAATCGGGTTGTGGTGCAGCGGGTGGCAGACGAGTAGGCCGGACCTGGGTGCGACGCCGAGGGTCGGGCGCCGCCGCGCGCTCATCCTCCGGCGCCACCCTGGCGGGATCGCATCCTGCAACTTTTGGGCTTGCGACGGTTTCGATTGATTGTTTTTCGGATATCGCTTGTGTAGGTTCATCTACGCTGACGTTGTGAAATGTTGAACGACCCCCGCCGGTTTAGAGCGGCTGCGGTCTAGAAAGTGAGAGGGTGTTATGCCTAGTATGTTGTTCATGCTGCTGATTCTGTTCGCGATCATCGTCTTCCTGGCCCTGTTCACCTACTTCATTCCGATCGGGCTATGGATCAGCGCGTACTTCGCCGGGGTGAAGGTGGCGATTTTCAAGGACCTGGTGGGTATGCGGCTGCGGAAGGTGCCGCCGATTGCGATCGTGCGGCCGAAGATCAGCGCGACTAAGGCGGGGCTGGACGTGGATCTGGACCGGATGGAAGCGCACTTTCTCGCCGGGGGCAATGTCAACGCGGTGATTCTGGCGCTGATCTCGTCGGACAAGGCGAACATTCCGCTGACCTTCGAGCGGGCGGCGAGTATCGACCTGGCGGGGCGGGACGTGCTGGACGCGGTCAAGGTGAGCGTGAATCCGAAGGTGATCAACACGCCGCTGATCGCGGCGGTGGCCAAGGACGGTATCCAGGTGAAGGCGACCTGCCGGGTCACGGTACGGGCGAACATCGACCGGTTGGTAGGTGGCGCCGGCGAGGAGACGATCATCGCGCGGGTGGGCGAGGGCATCGTCACCACAATCGGTTCGGCCGACACGCACAAGCATGTGCTGGAGAACCCGGACGGCATCTCCAAGCTGGTGCTCGACAAGGGCCTGGACTCCGGGACCGCGTTCGAGATTCTGTCAATCGACATCGCCGACGTGGATGTGGGTGAGAACATAGGTGCCAAGCTGCAGACCGATCAGGCGGACGCGGACCTGAAGATTGCTCAGGCCAAGGCCGAGGAGCGGCGGGCGATGGCGCAGGCGCGGGAGCAGGAGATGACGGCGCTGGTGGAAGAGATGAACTCGCGGGTGAAGGAGGCCGAAGCCGAAGTGCCGCGGGCGATGGCCGAAGCTTTCCGCAGCGGCAACCTGGGCATCATGGACTACTACCGAATGCGCAACATCCAGGCCGACACCGGCATGCGGGATTCCATCAGCGGGGCAACCGAAGAAGGGGACGACCGGACCACGTAGGTCGAATCGGCAGACGGAACGATGGAAGCTCTAATATTCCTGCTCTTCATTCTCTTCAGCCTGTTCTCGGCGCTGATGGAGCGCCGCAAGCGCAAGCAGCGGCAGCTGGCACAGCAGCAGGGGGAGGTTGCCCGGCCGGAGCAGTCGCAGGAGCCGAGCCACCGGGAGGAAGAAGAGGAGGATGACCAGGGCTGGCCGTTCCCGGTCGATCCCTTCGAGTTGGAGACCAAGCGGCCGCGCCGCGTCGATGTGCTGTCCGACGACGAGGCCGACGCGGAGCAGGCGGCCGAGCAAGCGGCCGAGGCCGAGCGGCGCGCCGAGGTGGAACGGGAGCGGGCGGACGAGCTGGCTCGCCGCGCCGAAGAGGTGCAACGCCAGGTGCGTCAGGTGCAACCGCGGCGCCGGGTCCAGGAGATGGTGCGGGACCGCCTGGCCGAGCAGGAGCAGCGCGGGGATCGCGTCGACAAAAGCATGTTTCGGTTCAACCCGAAGAAGGCGCGCGCGGCCGTCATCTACAGCGAAATTCTGGGTAAGCCCAAGGCGGAGCGGGACGACTCCGGCTAATGTCCCGGCCAGCCCGCCGCCGGCTGCGATGCTTTACAGGGGCAAGGGGCGAACTTACTTTTTCTGGTTTCTGAAGACCGCGCGGGCAGACGCAGAGCCGAAGTGGCGGAACTGGTAGACGCGCCGGATTCAAAATCCGGTGGGGGCAACTCCGTGTGGGTTCGAGTCCCACCTTCGGCACCAC
>CAYWBJ010000387.1:0-7305 GCA_964456165.1 uncultured Gemmatimonadaceae bacterium
GCTGGACAGCCTTGCGGTGCGTGGTGGCCTTCGTCTGCGCGGCGTCTCGCTTGCAGGCCGGCCGCTGGGCGATCTGGCCGTCGATGTCGACCTGAATGATTCGCTGCGGATCGCAGCGGACCTGGGTCGGGGCAGCGGGGAGGAGCCCGAATTGGCGCTTCGTTTCGCGGCCCCCGCGGCGGTGCTGATGGCGGGCGAAGGCGACTCTGCCGCGGCGCGGTTCAGTGCCGGGGCTCGGGCGCGCGGCTTAGACCTGACCCCGTTCCTGGCGCATGTGCTGCCAGACTCGGTGCGGGGACAGGTCGAGGCGGAAGGAAGCTGGCGCGGCCGCATCCTCTCCGGTGGCCGGATCGACTGGAGGGAGGTGTCCGGTTCGCTGCGGCTTGACGCGCTGGAGATCGCCCGGCCCGGCCTGACCCTGGCGCTGAATCCGGGTGGCAGGCTCCTCCTTGCCGACGCCGCCCTCCGCCTCGAGGCGATGGACTTCGCCGTCGCTGTGGAGGGGGAGGAGGGAACCCGGTCGGGGGGTACCGTGGCGCTGGCCGGTACCGTGGGCTTGGACGATCGCAACGACCTGTCGCTGGTGCTGGATCGGCTCGACCTGGCGGTGGTCAAGCTGCTGGGTGGCGGCGCGCTGCCGGAGGGTCGCATCGAGCGTCTGGACGCCCGCATTTCCGGATCGGGTGTCGCACCGCAGCTCGGGGTGACGTTCGACGCGGATCTGCCCGATTTGGGCGACTTGGTTGGATCTGCCCGCGCCGATTCGACCGCAATCGAGCTGGAACTAAAATGGTCGACTCTGATCGGCGACGAGCTGGATCTGGCGGTCAGGCTGCCGGGGAACTGGCCGGCCGGCGAACTCGACCTCGACCGCGCCACTGCCAGCGCGACCTCGGAAGGCATCAACCTGCTGATGTTTCTGGACTTGGTGCCGCAGCTCAGCGACATCGACGGGCTGGTTTCCACCGAGCTCGAGTTGCGCGGCTTCGATGCCGCGGCCGAGGTGTTTGGCAGCATCTGGATCGACGACCTGTACTGGCGGCTGATCGACATCGAGCCCGGCTACTACTTCCCCAGCGGTGAAATCCGGTTCGCCGGCCAGCGGGGAGAGCTCAGCGGCCTGGTCGGTGGGCCGCGCGAAGCCAGGGGCAGTGCGGAGATCTCGGGGTTTCTGCAGCTGGGGGCCGAGGGCGCCGCCTACGAGGTCAGGATCGCGGGCGACGACCTGCCATTCAACTTCGACGACATCTTCGACGTGCCCCGCATCGACCTGGATCTGGCGCTGGCCAGCACCGCAACCGGAACCCGCATAGCGGGGTACACGGTGCTCGAGGGGGCCAGCGTCGACCTGCCGCTGATCGACCTGAACGCGCCGCCTGTACCGCCACCGCCGCCGGCGGTACAGGATCCGTTCCTGCAGGGCATGGAGTTGGACCTGCGGGTGGAGGTTCGGAATCTCCACCTGCAGAATGAGATCACCAGCGTCGACGCGGAAGGCAGTACCCGCGTTTACGGCACGTTCTACAAGCCGTTATTCCAGGGCGAGGTGCTGATCAACCAGGGCAAGGTGTTCGTGCTCAACAACGAGTTCGACTTCCAGGAGGGTCGCATCAACCTCGACCGCCTGGTACCGTCCTACTCGATTCTCGAGGTCGCCTACGACCCGCTGCTGCTCAACCCGGAACTGGACCTGGGCGCGGTCGCGACGGTGACGCCGATCGATGAAGAAGAGGAGTTCGAGATCACCTTCCTGCTCCGGGGTCCGGCGCGGCAGGTCGTGCCCCGCTTCGAATCGAATCCCCCGCTGGAGGACAAGGAGCTGCTGATGCTGGTGGCATTCGGCTCCCGGCGCAGCGAGATGGCCCTCTTCGAGGAGGAGAATCGGGGTGCCCTCTACAGCGTGGCCGGCCAGCTGCTGTTGAGCCGGCAGGTGAAGAAGATCGGGCTGGACGAGTTCCAGTTGCTGACGTCGGGCACGATCCTGGAGACGGTCGGCCAGCCGGCCGTGCACGTCGGCAAGTACGTGAAGTGGCCGCTGCCCCTCTGGTTGCGCTACGAAGGGCTGACCAACGATATGTCGCTGGGCGAGCTGCGCCTGGAGTACAAGGTGAAACCTTATCTGACGATCACCGGGAGCTCCCAGAGCGAGAAGGAGCGCTACGGGCTGGGCATGGGCATCGAGAAGGACTTCTGATGGGCCGCTCGCCCTTTCTCATCCTGGCTCTGGCGACCTGGCTGGCCGGGGCCGGCGGGGCCGAGGCCGCGCGCCGGCCGATCGCGCCCCGGGACGCGGATGCTGCCGCACTCAGGGTGGCGTCGATCTCCTTCAAGCACACCCCGAAGAAGCGGATCCGCAACACCGATCTGCGGGCGGCGATGCAGACCCGCATCGGCGAGAAATTCCAGCGCCGCTTCTTCCTCAACGACCTGACCCAGATCGAGAACCTGCACCGCAGCGCCGGCTACATGGGCATGGAGTTCACCGACAAGATCCTCGAGGTGGACGAAAAGGGTCGACTCCACATTCTGCTGCTGATCGACAGCAAGGCGCAGTGGCGGGTCGAGCGCATCGGGCTGACGCTGGCGGCCGCCTTTGACACCACGGCGCTGTGGAAGCGGGTGGACGTGCGCGCCGGGGATCGCTTTGTCTACGGCGACGTGGTGCGGGCCGAGCTGGAGCTGCAGACCTACCTGAATCGCGCCGGCTACCCGCATGCCCAAGTCAGTCACGACCTGGAACTAGACCCGCTGGCCGAAGCGGCGGCGGTGGACTACTTCGTGAAGCCGGGTCGGCAGATGTATGTGGGCTCCATCCGCATCGCCGCCGGGAGGGGCGGCGACGGGAAGCTGCAGACCCGCTCAAGCCTGGTGAAACGCTACCTCACCTTTGCCGAGGGCGACCTTTACAACCCGGAGCAGCTGCGCATCAGCCGGACCAACCTAGCCCGCACTAACCTGTTCCGCTCGGTGACCTTCAACACTTCGTCGGAGGTCGCCACCGACAGCCTGCAACCGGTGGACGTGCAGCTGACGGAGAGGAAGTACGTGCACCTGGGAGCCAACCTGCTACTCAACAACAACGAGCCGCGCGTCACCGGCAACATCCGCCACAGCAACTGGCTGGGCCGCGGCGGTCGCATCGGCATGGACGCGAGTATGGGTCAGCCGGTCCAGGGTGCCACGGTGTACGTGACTGAGCGCCACGTGCTCGGCAGCGGCGCCGACCTCACGGTGTCGACCGACGTGACGGAAGAGTGGGGCAACACGGAGTTGCCGGCGAGCCCGAACGACCCGCGCCAGCGGGAGCTGCTCATTGCCAACGACTCCGTGCTCAACGGCCTGACGCTGCTGGGCGAGCAGAACGCCGTGCCCTACATCCTGGAGAGCTCCTACGACTACCGCTCGGTGGAGCGGTTGTGGAACGTCAACGGCACGCTGTCGCGGTTCTGGGGTCGGGGCACGGGCGTGACGTACGCGCTGGACGCTTCGGTGGCTTGGACCCGCTCGGCGACTAGGGCGATCGGTCGGTCGATCACCTACCGGCCGCCGGAGTCGGGGGAGCCGGACGTCGGTGGTGGTGAAAATGGGTTTGGCGACGACGACCTGTTCGGTGATGACTTCGGGGATGGCAAGCGGGTGACTGCCGCCCGGCAGGAGCTTGAGCCGGTCGACTATGCCGATGGCGCCATCCCCCTGGACGCCACCTGGAAAGAGATCCTCCTGGAGCGCTCGCGGGCGCTGAACTTTCAGGTGGGCCTCGAGCGGGACACCCGCGACAGTCAGATAGCCCCACGCCAGGGGACGTTCGCCCGCACTGCCGGCCTGTACGCGCTGCAGCTGGGCGGCCAGGAGGCCCGGGTGCTGGAGGGCAGTCTGGACGTGCGGTTCTATCTTCCGTTGCTCCCCAATCTGGTGTGGGCCGAGGCGGTGCGGCTGGAGCAGGTAGCGTCGTTGCGGCAGGACCGGGCGCTGCCGCGCGCTTACTGGAAAGAGCTCGGTGGGGACGGCAGCCTGCGCGGGGTGGAGCGCAACACCATCCAGGACGTGGGGGGTGGGCGGACCGGGTTCACTCTGCGCAGTGAGTTGCGGTTCTACCACCGGGAGTTCGGGCTGGTGCTGTTCTGGGATCGGGCGAACGTCTGGCGGCAGGCGGAGGACATTCAGTGGAAGGGGATGGTAGATGGGTATGGGGTGGGGTTGCGGTATACGGTGGGGATTCCGTTTCGGGCGGATTTCGCGTTTGATGATGGAGCTGAAAAGGAGTCGACGTATATATTCTATTTTTCTATCGGGCAGGCGTTCTAGTGGCTGGCTCGTGCGCGAGAAGCGGTCGGCTTTACGGCTCTCCGTCTCCGGAATGTTCGTTTGCTCCCACTGACGCGTTAAATCGGGGGTACTAGGAGAGTAGAAATAGCTTGTCATTGTCATGCAGCATCCGCTGAATCGGACTAGGGATACTAGCCTTACGAAATCGAAAGAGGGAGATATGCAGCAGAGGAAGTATCGGTCGAGTACGACTACGCAGGGGCGGAGGATGGCAGGGGCTCGGGCGCTGTGGCGGGCTACGGGGATGAAGACGGAGGATTTTCAGAAGCCGATCATCGCGATCGCCAATTCGTTTACGCAGTTCGTGCCGGGGCACGTGCACCTGCACGAGATCGGGCAGCGGGTCAAGGAGGTGGTAGACGGGTTCGGGGGATACGGGGTGGAGTTCAACACCATCGCGGTCGACGATGGGATCGCGATGGGGCACGATGGGATGTTGTACTCGCTGCCGAGCCGGGAGCTAATCGCCGACAGCGTCGAGTACATGGTGCAGGCGCACAAGGCGGATGCGCTGATCTGCATCTCCAACTGCGACAAGATCACGCCGGGCATGCTGTTGGCGGCGCTGCGGCTGAACCTGCCGACGGTGTTCGTGTCGGGGGGGCCGATGGAGGCGGGGAAAACGAAGCTTTCCAGCGGCATGGCCAAGCTGGACCTGATCAACCCGATGATTGCGGCCGGGGACGAGAGCGTCAGCGACGCCGAGGTCGAGCGGATGGAGGCTTCGGCCTGTCCCACCTGCGGCTCCTGCTCCGGGATGTTCACGGCCAACAGCATGAACTGCCTGAACGAAGCGATCGGCCTGGCGCTGCCGGGCAACGGCACGGTGCTGGCGACCCACCACCTGCGCTGGCAGCTGTTCGAGCAGGCGGCACGGCGGATCGTGGCGATGGCCAAGGCCTACTACATGGAGGGGGACTCCTCGGTGCTGCCGCGCAGCATTGCCAGCTTCAAGGCGTTCGAGAACGCGATGACGCTGGATGTCGCCATGGGCGGCTCCACGAATACGGTGCTGCACCTTCTGGCGATGGCGCAGGAAGCGGGGGTGGACTTCACGATGATGGATATCGATCGGCTGTCGCGCCAGGTGCCCTGTATCTGCAAGCTGGCCCCGGCGTCCGACGTGTATCACGTGGAGGACGTGGCGCGCGCCGGCGGCATCCCGACGATTCTGGGTGCGCTGGCCAAAGTCGGCAAGATCCACACCGACACGTGGACCGTGACCGGTGAGTCGCTGGGCCAGGTGCTTGCGCGGAACGACATCCGCGGCGATGTAGAGCAGCTCACTGAGTTCGCGCGCAAGCGTTGCGTGGCGGCGCCAGGCAACGTGCGGACGAAGGAGGCGTTCTCGCAGAACCAGTACTACGAGGAGCCGGATCTGGATGCCAAGAGCGGATGCATCCGCGACGTGGAACACAGCTACTCGGATGACGGCGGGCTGGCCGTGCTCTACGGCAACATCGCCACCGACGGCTCCATCGTGAAGACGGCGGGCGTGGACGAGTCGATCTGGGTGTTCGAGGGACCGGCGCGGGTGTTCGAGTCGCAGGAAGCATCCTGCGAGGGCATTTTGGGCGACCGGGTGCAGGAAGGAGACGTCGTCGTCATCCGCTACGAAGGGCCCAAGGGCGGGCCGGGGATGCAGGAGATGTTGTATCCGACCTCCTACATCAAGTCGAAGCAGCTGGGCAAGTCGTGTGCGCTGCTGACCGATGGTCGCTTCAGCGGGGGGACGAGCGGACTGAGCATCGGGCACGTGTCACCGGAGGCAGCCGAAGGTGGGGCGATTGCCCTGGTCGAGGACGGGGACCGCATTCGCATTGATATTCCGAACCGGACGATCGCGCTGCTGGTTTCCGAATCGGAGTTGGATGAGCGGCGTCAGCGGATGGAGGGGCTTGGGGCGGAGGCGTATCAGCCGTTGAAGCGGAAGAGGGTGGTTTCGGCCGCTTTGCAGGCTTATGCGGCTATGACTACCAGCGCGGCGATGGGAGCGGTGCGGGATGTGGCGCAGATTCGGCGATGAGTGGTGGATGATCGAGGCTGTGGTTCCCGAGCCTGCCGAGCGAGCAGGTGTGAGACGAACCGTTAGTCCGGCAGATCTACGTTGGATACCTCGCAGGCTTTCGACAGCTCGTTCTTGTTCTTCACGGACAAGGGGGAAGCTCTCGCAGGTAGGTGTTGAGCATGGAGATGACCTGTTACGGTTCGACCTTCTTGGAGTAGGCGGCGACCGTGCGCACCTTCCAGCGGTCTTTCAGCGAATCGTACTGGGGGTAGCCCCGGCTTCGGTGGGGTATGGCAGACTTGGCAGCGGACCTCGTTCTCGCATCGACCTGATCTGCACCAGGAAAGCGCCGATGTCGCGCGCATCTAGTAAGACCCCCGGCTCAACCTTCTCGTTCGGCGGCAATGATGGGCAAAATTGACACTGTCCGGGAGGCCGGGTATATTTGGAGTAAGAAGCAACCTGCAGGGGGCGACTTGGGTTCGACGGGGGTGGCTAAGCCAGGATTGCGTGCCGAGGTCCCCGATGCCTCGTAAATCCTCGGGAATTCAATTTAACCGACGATAACTACGGTTATTCTCTGGCGGCCTAATTAGGCCGCCCGCTGGGGCCTCCGTAGCCTGCGACGTTGGTCCCGGCGTCGACTACAGCGGGCTAGTCGAGTCCAGTTGCTCAGGGGGGCTCGGCGAACTCAACTGAGCTGGCACTTCGTGGATCCTGTCGGTCGGAGCCGCGGGGGGCGAGAATAGACGATCGACTACGCACGTAGAGATCTCGGGGGAAACATCTTCGGACGCGGGTTCAATTCCCGCCGCCTCCACCAGAAAACAATCTGAGTAGTTCCGAGAAGGCCCGTTAGTCGTTTATTTACGGGCCTTTTTGTTGTACTCTTGGTCCGATGACGTCCACTATGGTTCGTTGGCATCCGGTGAATTTAGGGGGTATATTTAGGGATATATCAAGGATCCGTA
>CAYWBJ010000388.1:0-4441 GCA_964456165.1 uncultured Gemmatimonadaceae bacterium
CCCCGACGCTGAGCCGGCTGGCGCAAAAACTGGACGTGGAGGTCGAGATCGTCCCCGATGCAGCCGCGGCAGCAGTTGCCGACCCCGGTTCCGGCGAGCGCTACCTACTGGTCCTCGGCGAGTACGTCCATCACCACGAATCATTGACCCGCTTCGCCAACGCCGCCGTGCACGGATCCAGGCTACTCGCCCAGGTTTCACAGCCGCCTCAGGGCAATCTTACGCCGTCGGCGCTGCCCGGGGGGGGCCTGTCTGGCGCCTTCGTCACCGACGCTGCCCTGCTGCCCTTCGCCGACCTGGCCGCCGCAGCGGCCGACGGCCAGGATCTGACCGCCTTCCTGGTGGCGCGGGCCGATTCGACGCCCAACGGCTGGGAAGACGACCGAACTCTGTGGCGCCGCGTCGTCGACCGCAAGAGCGCCCGGGCGGCGAAGAACATGCTCTTCAGCCAGGTCACGAAGAAGACCAGCGGCCCCATCTCGCGGCACATCAACGCGAGGGTCTCTATCCCCACCAGCAAGCTGCTCATCGAGACGGGAATCTCCCCTCACATGATCACCGTACTGCTGGTGCTCACTACCGGTCTCGCGGCCGCTTACCTGGTCTCCCAGTCCGGCCCCGGCGCCGACGGCCACCGGGTACTGGCACTGGCCGGTCTCCTGTGGCAGTTCGCGGCCATATTCGATCGCTGCGACGGCGAGATCGCCCGGGTCAAGCTCTGTGAATCCAAGTTCGGCGAATGGTTCGACACCCTCACCGACAACATCGCCTACCTCTGTCTCTATGCCGGCATGGTAGCCGGCATGTCCAAGCGCTTTCCCGAAGCGCCGGCAGTAACCTACCTCGGTATCTCGGGAGTCGCAGCCCTGATTCTGACCCTGGCGATCATGTACGTGCACGCCGTCAAGACTGGCAGCGGCAGCCTGCAGAACTACTTGGTCGGCTTCCGCAAGGTCCCGGACAGCCACAAGGGCCTGATCGACCGCCTGCTCCATCGCTACGGCTTCATGGCCCAGCGCGACTTCTGGTCCTTCATCGTGTTCATCCTGACCCTGATGAACCTGCTCGAAGTGGCCTACGCCTACGTCGTGGTCGGCCTGCACCTGCTCGCCGGCGGCGTGCTGATCTCAGGGCAGAAGATGCTGCGCCTGCACCGGAGTGGGGCGCTGTCGCCGGCGGCCGTTCCGACTATTGAGTCGAAACCCAAGCTCGAGGAGGACAGGTGAGATTGCTTAAGCTCCTCCTTCCCGGGCTGGGACTGCTCTTCCTCGGCTACCTGATAGGCCACCTGGGCCCCGAGGAGATCCTGCACAACTTCGCGCTGATAAAATGGTCGTTCCCGTTGGTCCTTGGTCTGGCCTTCTCCTGGCACGTGACCAACACCATAGCCTGGAGCTTCGCCTTTCCTCCGGATGCCTTTCGGCCGCCGCTGCGCACTTTGTTCATGGCCAAGCTCGCGGGCGAAGCAGTCAACCAGCTCACGCCCCTCGCCAACCTGGGCGGCGAACCGCTAAAGGCCTACCTGCTCAAGAACCAGTCACCAGCCTCCCGCGGCCTCGCTTCGGTGGTAGTGAACAAGATGGCACAGTTCATCACCGGTCTATTCTTCACCTTCGCTGGTCTGAGCCTGATCATCCTCCACTGGGACCTGCCGCGAGCGGTACCCCTGCCGATCCAGGTCGGGATGGGAATCCTGTTCACCGTAGCCGCGCTGCTGATCTTCGCCCTCTACCGCAAGCACAAGCGCCTCTTCTCCACAATCCTCAACGTCCTCCGCCGCCTCAGCATACCTACCGGTTTCATCGAACGGCGCATGGCCAAAGCGGTACAGATCGACGACAACATCGGCCGCTTCTACCGCGATCACACCAGCCGCTTTTTCCTAGTTATGCTCTTCCACAGCATGGGGTGGATGCTCGGCGCCTGCGAAACGTTCGTCATCCTCAGCGCCCTGCAGAGCAGCATCGACTTCGACGTCGCCTTTCTGATCACCTCTCTGACCGTGATCATCAACAGCCTGTTCTTCTTCATGCCATCCAACATTGGCGTGATGGAAGGTGGCCAGGTCTTCCTGCTGCTGACGTTGGGTCTCTCACCGGCCCTCGGCCTTTCGCTCGGTATCGTCAAGCGCATGCGCAAGATATTCTGGATCACGATCGGCTGGCTCTTCCTGACCCACCTGAGCAAGGGCGTCCTGACCCCGGCCGCCGCAGAGGACTCGCTGGTGGAGGCGAGCGAAGAGCCGATGCCCGGGCAGGCTCGAATGTCGCTGACGTGATGCGGCGGTGTCTCGGACTCTTGATCTGCCTTGGCGTGGTCTTGAGCGTGCCGCCGGGCCCAGCGCTGGCCAACCCCCTTTCCCTCGAGCAGCTGATCAATCACGCGCTGCAGCACAATCAGGGACTCGACGAAACCAAGTGGAAGGTAAGGGGCGCCGAGGCCCGGCTGCGGCAGGCGAAGGCGGCCTACATCCTGCCGCGGCTGCGCTTGGAGAGTGAAAACGGGCTGGTACCGGAAGCAGCAGGCAACGCCTTCAACACCACCAGTGACACTTCTGGCCTGCGACCGCTGGGGCCGTTCACCCGCTCACAGTTGGAGTTCGTGCAACCGCTTTACACTTTCGGACAGTTGGGCAACCTGCACCGCGCGGCAGCGGAAGGCCTGTCGGTGGACAAGGCGGAGCTGGAAGCCGCCCGTCTTCAGGTGGGACGGGACGTGCAGGAATACTATTACGGGCTGCTGCTGGCCCGGGATCTGCAGGACCTGGTGCTCCAGCTGCTGGAGGAACTGGAAGGCCGGCAGGACGAGCTCGACGAAACCGTCTCGCTGGCCACGACGTACAAGCTGGAGTTGGCGCTACTGCAGCTGCGCTCGCAGGCCAGCGAAGCAGCACACGCCCATTCCCTAGCACGCAGGGCGCTGGCGTGGACCGCAGGACTGGACACAACCCATCCGCTGGAGCTGGCGGAGGACAGCCTGCAGCCAGTGGCCTTCGAACGTCCACCGCTGGATTCGCTGACGATCGCTTACACAGAGCGACCGGACTGGCAGCAACTCATGGCCGGCATCGCCGCCAAGCAGGCCCTGGCCGACGCTGCCGGAAGCAAGTTCTACCCACAAATATTCCTGGCCGGGGGCATGCGTCATGCTTACGCGCCCAACCGGACCGATCAGCACAACCCGTTCGTCAAAGATGACTTCAACTATTTCAACTTTGGTGCGTTCTTAGGAGTACGTCAGTCCTTCGAATGGAGCCTGATGACTGCGGAGCGAGACCGCGCCAGAGCCGAGGTTCTGCAGCTGCGGGCGAAGGAGGCGAATGCCGAGCGCGGCATCGGGCTTGAGGTCGAGCGCGCCTACCGCGAGTCCGAGCAGACCGAAACTGAGCTGGATGCCGCCAGCCAGCAGCGCCGAACGACCCGCCGGTGGCTCGTGGAAGCGAAAGAGGAGTACGAGTTCGATCCTGATCAGATTAAGGGCCTGGTCACCGCCTTCGAGGCCTGGGCGCAGTCCGAACAGGGCTACCTCGACGCGGTGTACCGCTTCAACATGGCCACGGTGGAGCTGGCCCAGTCAGTGGGCCGGGTCAACTTCCTCCGACCGCAAGAGCGAAAATAGAGATGCGAGACCGATGATCATCAGACTGGCGTCAATCCTCCTGGTAGCCCTCGGCCCGCTCTGGGCCGAGGGCAGCTCAAAGACGGGCCTGCCCCCCGAACTGCAGCGAGGTATCGACCGGCTCAACGCTGCGCTGGCTGCCGGCGAGGGACTCAAGCCACAGAGTGCCGGGTTGGTTACCGCCCACATAGACATGGACCAGCTTGTCGACCGCACTTTCGCCGATGTCTGCCGCGACCCGCTCGACGACTACAAGGACGCGCTCGACAACGATCAACTGGCCGACCTTGTGCAGGTCTGTCGCGAGCAACTGCGCACCGCCTTCGCCGAGCGGTTGCAGCGGGATTTCGTGCACCACATCCGCGAATTGCGCATCCGCCGTATCATCGTCGTCGGACTAAAGTCCGACGACGCCCGCGTCAGCCTCCAGCTGCTCGCCGAGGGCAACACGGCCGCACATATCACTTGCCGCCTGGTCAATCGCGACCAGCGCTGGCTTATCACCGGCATCGAGATCAATCAGCAGGACCTCAGTGACCACTACCAGGAGCTGCTCGAGGACGTTCTGGGCGAGGGATACTCTCCTCCCGTGCTACTGGCCCGGCTGGCACAACGGGATTATATCGTGATAGAGGACTTCTCCTCAACCGCGGCGGGCAGGCTCCCCCGCGACTGGGGGCACATGCGCGACAAGGACAAGCTCAAGCCGAAACCCTACAAGGTCCAGGTCGCTAACGGCTACCACAACCTTGCCGCACAGGACACGGGCTAGTCGGTCATCATCGGCAAGTTCGTCCACTGGAACCCGCGCAAGTTCCCGATC
>CAYWBJ010000389.1:0-22313 GCA_964456165.1 uncultured Gemmatimonadaceae bacterium
GCCGGTGCGCTCGTCCGTCGTCGATCCGACCGGCGCGCCGTCGGCGGCCTGCCCGCGAATACCGTGTTCGGGACCGAAGAGTGCGGCGAGCTCGACGTCGGCGTTGCGCTGTAGTCTGTCCGCGGTCGACCGCAGCTGGCTATCGACGCCGGAGGCGTTGGTGATCAGCCCGACGCGTTTGCCGGCGATCAGGTCGAAGTGTTCGTCAAAGAGCCGCTCCGTACCCAGGACAGGGCGGGAGCCCCGCGGGGGAGCACTCGGCCCGCTCGACACGGCGAACCACGAAGGTGATGCCGCCGATCAGGCTGGCAATGATCCCGGCGATGTAGCCCAGCAGCGACATGGCGGTGGCGATCTCGCGATCGACGCCGACCGTGCCGAACAGCGTGACCAGGACGCCCTCCCTGACGCCGAGGCCGCCGATGGAGATCGGCAGCGCGGCGAGGATGGCGGCCACCGGCTGGTAACAGATGAAATAGACCAGGCCGGCATCGATTCCCAGCGCCAGGCCGGCGCAATAGTAGACCAGGATGCGGCTGAACTGCACGCCGAAGGAGATGATCCAGATTACCGCCAGGAGGCCGAGTCGCTGACGGTAGATTGAGATCGTGTTGTGCAGATGATTGATGAGCTCCCGCAGGCGGGCGGGCACGAGACGCAGGACCGTAACGTCGGCGAGCTGTCCGAGGCGGCGACTGAGCCCGACCGAGAGGACGCCGACCAGACCGAGCCAGACCAGGCCGAGCACGGGCACCCAGAGCTGTGCCAGGTGGGGCCCGGTCGGAGCGGCGAAAACGGCTGCGAACTCGGCGCCGTCGAAGATCAGGGGGAACGCGAGCAGCGCCAGGGTGCTGGTGGAGAGCAGCCCGATGAAGCGATCCATCACGGTGGCGGCGATGCCGCCGCTGCTCTCCCCGGTCAGGCGGCGAATGTCGTAGATGCGCATGGCGTCGCCGCCGATGTTTCCAGGCAGCACGTTGTTGAAGAACACGCCGACGTGATAGAGCACCAGGGCCTGGAGGAAGGAGACGTTCAGATTCTGGGCGCGCAGCAGGAGGAACCACTGTACCGCGCCGAGGAAGTTGCTCAGGACGAAACAGGCCACCGCGAGCACGTAGACCGACGGCGTGACAGAGATGAAGGCAGCACCGAGCGCTACCATGTCGAGGTGGCGGACCAGGAAATAGACGAGGCCGCCGGTGACGAGGAGCTTCAGCCCCGTCTTCAGGACAGCGCTCATCCGCCCGCCTCTTCAGGCATCAGGGCGCTGGCTTCTCTCACGCCCCGCACGTGGTACTGGAATAGCAGGCTGCCCTGGTAGACGCCCCGGGTCCGCGCCCCGGGGCGCTGCACCTGGCGGGCCTGCCGGCGTCGCCGCAGGAGCTGCCAGGGGTGGGATAGGCACCAGGCTAAGGCGGCCAGGGGCGCGAGGAAATTGCGCCACTGCCCGGTTGCCAGGTAGCCCGCGCCGGCGAGCGCTTCGAGGAGAAGACGGACCGGCGCGACCGCGAGCAACCGCGCCGCGGACAGGTTCTTGAACAGCATTACCAGGTTGTTGCGATGGTTCAGGTAACTCTTGCGAAAGCTGCTCGGCGGCAGCGAATACCCGGAATGATGGAAGACGGTGGAACCGGGGACGGCGACGATCCGATAGCCGGCCTGCTGCAGGCGCCAGCAGAGATCGATTTCCTCGAAGTGGGCGACGTATTCCGGATCGAGCAGGCCGACCTGGCGCGCGGCGTCGAGCCGCAGGCAGAGGGCCGAGCCGCAGGCCCAAAAAAGGGGTACCGGGCTGTCGTACTGACCCTGGTCACGCTCGCGGGTAGCGAACAGGCGTCCACGGCAGAAGGTGAAGCCGAGGAGGTCGATGTAGCCGCCGCCGCCGCCGCCGTAGTCGAAGTAGTCGGGATCGGTGGCTGACAGCAGTTTGGGCTGACAGGCGCCGATTTCCTCGTCGCGCATTGCCGCGACCAGCGGTGAGAGCCAGTCGGCGGTGACGCGGGTGTCGTCATTGAGCAGAATGGCGAAGGTGGTGGCGGCCGCCTCTAGGCCGCGGTTGCAGGAGACGCAGAATCCCATGTTGCGCTCGTTGCGCAAGACCTCGATCTGCGGGAAACGCTCGCTGGCGGCGCGGATGCTGGGGGCATCGGGTCCATCGTCGACGACGATCACGTGGATCGGGTGGTCGCTGAGGGCATACAGCGACTCGAGGCATTCGGACAACACGTCCGCCCGGTAATGGGGGATGACGATGGTGACCGGTTCCCTGCTGCCCGTCTCACTCACGTGTGGTATCGCGGCTAATCGTAGGGCCGCTGCGCGGCTACGGTCCGGGGACCCCGGCGCTCTCCTGGAGCACCTGTTCGTATTCCAGGGCGTCGCGCAGGATCTGCTCGGCTGTGTCCAGACTGGCCACCTGTCCGTACTCGGCACGGTAGCCCGCCAGCATGTCGAGGGCACCCTGGATGTCGCCCCGGGCCTGCATGGTGGCCGCCATCTCGTAGTAGGCGTCCCAGCGCTTGGGCGTCTTCTCGATGAGGCCGCGGTAGATCTCCATGGCCTCGTCAAAGGCGGCGTAATCGTTGACCAGGATGCTGCCGAGGGCGATGAGGTTGCCGTAGCTGGCTGGGCCGCCCTCGCCGTAACTACCGAGCAGGAGCAAGCCGGCCTTGGCCAGGAACCTGGCCGCCAGCTCGCGCTGCCCCATCTCTCTCAGGTAGGAGGAGGCGGTGTAATAGCTGTCCCACTCGGAGTAGATGGTCTCGCTGGCCCACTCGAAGAGCTCTCTGAGCTCTTCGGTCTGGCCGTTGGCCTGGTAGGTGCCGGCGAGGTGGAGGACGATGGCGTGGTAGTTGCCCAGCAGGCGGGCGGTGTTGTCGTCCTTGTAGACCAGGGGGTCGATGACGCCGCGGTACTGGTAGACCTCGCGCAGGTTGGTGCTCAGGCGGTCCACGTCGGAGCGCTCGCTCCTGTCGGGCATCAGCCTGAGGGTCATGCCGTCCATGCGCAGGTAGGGATCGAGGTTCAGGCGATTGTGGGTGGCGACGGTGATCGCGATGTTGATCGGCTTCTTCCAGTCGTTCCAGCGAATGATGCCGATCATCATCAGGTCCTGCACCCGCAACAACATGTTGCCCGGCGGTGCGGAGACCTCCACATCAAACCCCATCTCCTTGAACTCCTTGGGCACCTTCGGCTCTTCCCAAAGCCGCTTGTAGAGATCCCTGTCCTCGGTATCGGTCAGGATTGAGTCGATGAAGGTGTCGTTGAGACGGATGTCGACTTTGGGTTCGCGGTCGCGCAGCTGCTTGATGTACCAGTTAGTGTTGAGCAGGCTGAGGTTGATGACCCGCACGTCGCGACGGATACCTTCCACTTCCTGCAAGAACCAGAGTGGGAAGGTGTCGTTGTCGCCATTGGTGAACAGCAGGCTGTTCTCCTCGCAGGAGTTCAGGATATTGTAGGCGTAGTCGTAGGCGATGCGGTTGTCGGTACGGTCGTGGATGTGGTAGAGGTTGGCGCCGACGCCGACGGGTAGCAGCAGGGCTACCAGGGCGATCGTGGCGTGCAGCCACCCGGGCATCCTCCTACCATCGGCACTCATCCAGTTGCGCACCGACTCCATCAGCCCGGTCCAGGCCATTCCCATCCACAGCGCGAAGGCGCAGAACATGCCGCCGAACACATAGTGCCGTTCCCGGGGCTGGGGGTCAGGCATGTTCAGGTAGATCGACAGCCCGAAGCCCATAACGACGAACAGCGCGAGGATCGCCCAGAAACGCTGGCGGTCGCGCTGGAAGTGCCAGATCATGCCGGCGAACCCGAGGCCGTACGGAATCAGCGAGATGCTGACCTGTTCCATCGAGGTGTCCGTGGCGCGGCGGAATTCGACAATCTTCTCGAGGACGGGCAGACCGATCGGCCACTGCTGGAAGAAATACTTCATCTGCAGGTGCCAGAATTGATAGGTGCGGGCGGCACGGGCCTGGAAGACGCCGAGCAGCTGGCTGTCGGTGCCGTACTGCTCGCGGTTCAGAAACTTGAGAAAGGCGCCCAGGTTTTCGGGGTCGTTCTCGTCGATGGCCGGGTCGAGGCCTGAACGGATCAGCAGCGCGGCGTAGGTGGAGTAGCCCAGCCCGAACAGCACCATAGCGCCGAGCAGCAGCCAGCAGGAGCGACGGTCCTGGCTGTAGAGATAATAGAGGGCGGCGAGCAGGCCGAAGCCCAGCGCGCCGTTGCTGCCGGATCCTGGCCCCAGGATCAGCAAGGTCAGACCGGCCCAGCCGCCGACGATGAACAGCGCCACGATCAATCGCCGCAGCCGCTCGTCGGCATACCATGCGAGGATGACCAGCGACGGGATCGTCAGCAGACAGAGCAGGTGGATGCCACCGCCGAGGCCGAACAGGTAGGCGATGAGGAACAGCCAGCGGTCATTGCCGGTGCCGTGCTGCGTCCCTTCCCAGTAGACGATGATCCACAGGCCCAGGGTGGCGAAGAAGATGGAATAGCCGTAGACCTCGGCCTCGACCGAGTTGAACCAGTAGGTGTAGGAGACGGCCAGTGCCAGCGACGCTAGTGCGGCCCCGGCCATGACGCTGTAGTCGCGGATGTCCCCGAATGGCTGCAGCGCCTCGCCCCCCAGGGCGCGGCGCGCCAGGGAGACGGTCGAGAGGTAGACGAACCAGATGCCCAGGGCGGATGGCACCATCGACATGAGGTTCACCCTCCAGGCGATCTCGCCGAACGGGATCAGACTGAACAGCCGACCGAGCAGGACGTAGAGCGGGGCGCCGGGAGGATGGGGCACGCCGAGAATGTACGAGCAGGAGATGAACTCGCCGCAGTCCCAGAAGGAGACCGTGGGCGCGACGGTCTTGAGGTAGAGCGCCAGTGTGGCGCCGAAGATCAGAAGCCCCAGAACGCGGTAATGGAGGCTGATGTTGCGGTTCATACGCTATCGGTCTGCAGGGGGGTGGTCGCGGCGGAAACAGGGAGGAGGGAACATCCCAATTTAACCATTTGCATGGATATCGGAAAGCGACGGATCTGGAGTGGTACCGCGTTCACTCCGGCTCGAGCTCCACCGTTCCCCAGGTGCCTGGATCCTGCGCCACCTGTACGTCGCGGCCGGCGGACCAGGTCTGCAGGCCGTGCTGGCTGTCATGCAGTATGTAGGTGAAGCCGATGCGATTGAAATCCCGCGGCTCGAACCCGTTGAGGCCGTTGGCCGGCAGGGCGATCTCCATCTGGTAGCTGCGCTTGAGCCGGCGCAGGCCCACCGCAATGGACTCTTCCGGGCAGGGTGGCGCCTGTTCGCGCGCCTTCTCCAGCGACGATTGCCGGCCGATCGGTGACTTGCCGTCCTTGCCGGTGCCCCCGGGAAGGAAGAAGAAGCGGTGGCAGTAGCGGTTGCCGCGGTGGGCATCCTTGACGTCGCGGGTGTCGAGGAACAGCTCGAGGCAGTCGCCGTTGGCCGGCTTGCGGGGGTCGAGCTTGTAGGTGGTCTTGCGGGGCACTTCGAGGCCGAAGTAGAGGGCGTCGTCGTTCCAGGCCATGTAGAGGGTGGCGTAGGCGTCGAGGCCTTCGACGGGCATGAGGTCGGGCAGGTGCTCGTCCTCGGCCCAGTCGTTGAGATTGCCGTCTATTTTTGGGGGAGTGCGCCGGTAGGGGGCGAGGTGGGTGTAGTGGAAGAAGGTGCGTTGGGGAATGTGGATGTTAGTCATTGTGCTGTGCGTGGCTCGGTTCGGGCTATAGTCCTTCGCTTCATTCTCGCCCAACATCCTGTTGGCCTGCGGGGCGTAATTTCCCTGTCTGCTGTCCTGCGGACAGGGACACCACGAAGCCCAACAGGGGCATGCCCCGAACCGAGTTCAAACTCCGGTGGTGGACCTTCATTCTCCAACACGGTGGAAACGCTCCTCCCATCGCTATGCTGATGTTTCAGGGCTATTTATGACAACGACCACGAGTCTGCACTCGGCTGTCGAGGTGTTTCTGCATCCAGGGGATGGCTTGGATTCCGTTCCAGCGGTGGTTGCCTTCGAAGATGTCGTGCTTGACGAGGCCTTGGGCGTCGGCGTCGCGGTAGGCGCGGCGGATAATGCGGAGCTGGGAGCGGACATTGGCGAGGCCGCCGGCGCCGTTGAGGGAATCGCGGGTGCCGGTTTCTATGAGCAGGGGGCGGGGGGCGATGAGGGCGGCGATGTCACCCATGTCGAGGTGTTCGTACAGATGGGGCACGAAGTTGCAGGAGCAGTTGGTATGCATGTCCAGTAGTGACTGCTTGTAGCCGTACATGTAGCCACTGACGACGGCGCAGCGAATACGGCGGTTCAGGGCGGTGGCCCACAAGGTCTGCAGGCCGCCGCCGGAGAGGCCGGCGCAGCCGATGCGATCGGCTTGGCAGTCGTCCCGAGTCTGCACGTAGTCGATCAGGCGGTGCAGGTCCCACGCCCACATGCCGGTGACGGTTTGGCCCAGGGGCAGGCCCATATTGTTGAGCACCTGGCAGGAGGAGCCGAGCGGGTTGCCCAGAGCCGCCTGCTCCTGCCGCTCGCCAAAGCCGCGGGCGTCGGGACAGAATGTGACGAAACCGGCGCGGACGAATTGCAGGCCGTAGGCGTAGTTGTAGCCCTCGATCGCGGCGGTGACTTCGGGCGTTTCCCTTATGCCGGCGACGGATACCTTGCCCCCCCCGCCGTGGCCGTGTGGCGCCAGCACCGCCGGTCGCGGTCCGTCGATGTTTTTCGGGATCAGAACGTAGCAGGGCATGACGACGCCCGGCTCGGTCTGGATCTCCACCCGCTGGCGCCGGTAGTCGCCGCAGTCGACTTCGCCGGTCACCCGGGGACGGAGGTCTGCGGCCTGCATCGAGTCGTAGCCGGTGAGCTGCCTGAGCTTGCGCGTGGCGGCCCGGCGCCAGCGCGCAAGTTCGGTACTGGTACCACCTGGATAGGCGAGCTTGCGGCCCATCTGCTTCCAGCGCCGCTGCAGGTGCGGATGGGTCTGGAAATGCGCTGTGCGCTTGGCCAGGACTCACCTCCTACTGTATAAGTTCGGCGAGAATCCGGCCGGTGTGCGATTTCTTCGACCGGGCCACCTGCTCCGGCGTGCCCTTGGCGACAATCCGGCCGCCGGCGTCGCCGCCCTCGGGACCCAGATCGATGACGTAGTCGGCGGTTTTTACCACCTCCATGTTGTGCTCGACGACAACGACGGTGTTGCCTCCATCTACCAGCCGGTGCATTACCGCGAGGAGCTTCTCGACGTCGGTGACGTGCAGCCCCGTCGTCGGTTCGTCGAGGATGTAGAGGGTGCGGCCCGTGCTGGGTCGGGCCAGCTCGGCCGCCAGCTTGAGCCGCTGGGCCTCGCCGCCGGAGAGAGTGGTCGAGGACTGGCCCAGGGACATGTAGCCGAGGCCGACGTCGGCCAGGGTCTGCAGGCAGTGGCGGATACGCGGTACGTTCTCGAAGACTGCGAGACTGGTCTCGACGTTCATGTCGAGCACGTCGGCGATCGAGTGGCTTCTGAAGCGCACCTGCAGGATGCCGCTGGTGTAACGCCGGCCGGCACAACCGTCGCACTCGACCCAGACGTCGGGCAGGAAATGCATCTCGATGCACTTCTGTCCCAGTCCACCGCAGGCCTCGCAGCGGCCGCCCGGCTTGTTGAAGCTGAAGCGCCCGGCGGCGTGGCCGCGCACCTTCGCGTCGGGGAGCTCGGCGTAGAGTTGCCGGATCAGGTCGAAGACTCCCATCACGGTGGCAGGGGTGCTGCGCGGTGAGTGGCCGATCGGCGACTGATCGATGTTGATGACTTTGTCGATGTGCTCGAGGCCGAGAATCTGGTCGTGATCGCCGCCGCTGCGCTCGGCGCGATGCAGCTGCACGGACAGGGAGTTGTGGAGGATGTCTTCGACCAGGGAGCTCTTGCCCGAACCGGAAACGCCGGTGACGCAGATGAGCTGTCCCAACCTGAACTCCACGTCGATGTCCTTGAGGTTGTGCTGACGGGCGCCGAGCAGGCGCAGTGACTCGCCGCTGCCGCGCCGGCGCTTGGCCGGCACCTGGATGTGGAATTTGCCGCCGAGGTATGCGCCGGTCATCGATTTCTTCGATTTCTGCACCGCCACCGGTGTGCCGCTGGCCACGAGCTGGCCGCCGTCACCCCCCGCGCCGGGGCCGATGTCGATCACGTGGTCGGCTTCTTCGAGAGTGTCGCGATCGTGCTCGACCACCACCAGGGTGTTGCCCATGGTCTTGAGATCCTGCAAGGCCGTGAGCAGGCGCCGGTTATCGCGCGGATGCAGTCCGATGGTCGGCTCGTCGAGCAGGTAGAGGACGCCGGTAAGGCCGGAGCCGATCTGACTGGCGAGGCGGATGCGCTGCGCCTCGCCGCCGGACAGCGGGGCGGAGCGGCGCTCGAGGCTGACGTAGGAGAGCCCGACCTGGACGAGGAAGCCGAGGCGGATGCGGATCTCCTGCAGCAACTCGCCGGCCACCTCCTCCTCGCGGCTGTCGAGCTCGACGGCGTCGAAGAACTCGCGCACTTTGCCGATGGGCTGCTGCGCCAGATCGCCTATGACGCAGCTGCGGAGCTGGACCGCGCGGCTGTCGGACTTGAGCCGGGTGCCCTCGCAGGCGGAGCAGGGGACCTCGCCCAACAGGCGCTTGTAGGTCTGGGAGGAGCGGGCGAATTCGTCGATGGTGGGTAGCAGCCCGCGGAAGTGGAAGTGCACGCCGTCGGTCTCGAGCCTGGTGTTGGCGCCGCCGTAATAGAGGGCACGCAGGGCGGCCGGCTCGAAGTCGGCAAGGGGGGTGTCGAGCTCGAAACCGAGTGCCGCGCCGGCGGTCTCGAGCATGCGGGCGAAGAAGGGATCCTCGATCTCGCCCCAGACCTCGATGGCTCCGTCCCGGATGCTGAGGGTGCGATCGGCCACCACCAGGTCGCGCTCCACGCCCTCGCCGATGCCGAGGCCCTCGCAGATCGTGCACATCCCCTCGCGATGGTTGAAGGAGAAGCTCTGCGGCACCAGCGGCTCGAAGCTGCGGGCGCAGGAGGGACAGGAGAGCAGTCGGCTGAAGCGGCGCTCCTCGCCAGTGTCAGAGTCGAGGGCCACCAGCTCGCCGTCGGCTAGCTCCAGGGCGCGCTCGACCGACTCATGCAGGCGGCTGCGATCCCGGGCGCGCACCCGCAGCCGGTCGACGATGAGCTCGACGCGGTGGCGGTGGCGGCGCTCGAGCTCGATCTCCTCATCTTCGCGCAGGTCGTAGATTTCTCCATCGACCCGGGCGCGGGCGAAGCCGTCCTGCCGGGCCCGCCGCAGCAGGGCCGCGTAGCCCTCGTGGCGGCCGCTGCTGATGGGCGCCAGCACGAGGATGCGGCGCTCCGGGCTCTCGAGGAGGCGATCGACGATCTGCTGCGCCGTCTGGCTGCCGACCTGGACGCGGCAATGGGGGCAGTACTGGACGCCGATGGTGGCGAAGATGGCGCGGATGTAGTCGTAGATCTCGGTGACCGTGCCCACCGTGGAGCGCGGGTTCTTGCTAGGGCTCTTCTGCTCGATGGCTATGGCCGGGGACAGGCCGGTGATGCGCTCGACCTTCGGCTTCTGCATCTGCTCGAGGAACTGCCGCGCGTAAGCGGAAAGGGACTCGACGTAACGGCGCTGTCCCTCTGCGTAGATCGTGTCGAATGCCAGTGACGACTTGCCGGAGCCGCTGACCCCGGAGATCACCGTCATGCGGTCCCGGGGGATGGTCACGTTCATGCCGCGCAGGTTGTGCTGGCGGGCGCCGATGACCTCGATCTCGCTGATCCAGCCGTTCTTCCCATTGCGCCGGCCGTTGCGGCCGTTCTTCGCGCCAGCCGCGGCCGTGGTCCCGGACGGCGCCAGGATGGTTTGGAGAATGCGGCCGGTGTGGGTGCTGTCGTCGGTGGCCAGCTCCTCCGGCGTGCCGGCCGCCACCAGGTCGCCTCCCGCCGCACCTCCTTCCGGGCCGAGGTCGAGGATATAGTCGGCGGTCTTGATGACTTCCATGTTGTGCTCGATCACCACTACCGTGTTGCCCTGGTCGGCGAAGGTGTGGAGGATGTTGAGCAGCTTCTCGACGTCGGCGAAGTGGAGGCCGGTGGTCGGCTCGTCGAGCAGGTAGAGGGTGCTGCCGGTGCTGCGCCGGCAGAGCTCCTTGGCCAGCTTGACCCGCTGGGCCTCGCCGCCCGACAGGGTGGGGGCAGGCTGGCCGAGTTTGATGTAGCCTAGACCGACGTCGTTGATGGTGTCGAGCACCCGGCTGATCTGCGGCACGTTGGCGAAGAACTCGGCGGCGGTCTCAACCTCCATCTCGAGCACGTCGGCGATTGATTTCTCCTTGTACTTGATACTCAGCGTCTCGCGGTTGAAGCGGCGGCCGTCGCAGGCCTCGCACTTTACCCAGATGTCGGAGAGGAACTCCATCTCGACGAGGTGGGCGCCGTTGCCCTCGCAGGACTCGCAGCGGCCGCCGCGGACGTTGAAGCTGAAGCGGCCGGGCTTATAGCCGCGCACCTGGGCGTCGGGCAGGCGGGCGAATAGGTTGCGGATCGGGGTGAACAGGTCGGTATAGGTCGCCGGGTTGGAGCGCGGCGTGCGGCCGATCGGCTTCTGGTCGATGCGGATGACCTTGTCGAGGTGCTCGGCGCCGTCGATGCGATCGTGCTCGCCGACCACCACCTGGGCGCGGTGCAACTGGCGATCGAGCGCCTTGAAGACGATGTCGTTTATCAGCGAGCTCTTGCCCGATCCGGAAACTCCGGTGACGCAGGTCAGCGTTCCCAGCGGGATGCGGGCGGTGACGTCGTTGAGGTTGTTCTGGCGGGCGCCGTGGACGGTGAGCCATTCCTCGCCGGGGGTGCGGCGGGAGGTCGGGATTGGTATGCCGGCGTGGCCGCGCAGGTAGCTGCCGGTGATCGAGGCATCGTCGGCGGCGATCTGGTCGGCGGTGCCGGTGCGCACCAGCTCGCCGCCGCGCTCGCCGGCCCCCGGGCCGAAGTCGACGAGCAGGTCGGACTGGCGCATGGTCTCCTCGTCGTGTTCGACGACGACCACGGTGTTGCCGATGCTGCGCAGCTTCCTGAGGGTGTCGAGCAGGCGCTGGTTGTCGCGGTAGTGGAGTCCGATGGAGGGCTCGTCGAGGACGTAGAGGACGCCGACCAGGCCGGAGCCGATCTGGCTGGCCAGGCGGATGCGCTGGGCTTCGCCGCCGGACAGGGTGTGGGCGCCGCGGGACAAGGAGAGGTAACCCAGGCCGATGTCGACCAGGAGATCGAGCCGGCCGCGGATCTCCTTGAGGGCGTCGTCGGCGATCAGCTTCTGGGTCGCGTCGAGCTCGAGAGTGGCGAAGAAATCCCGGGTCGCGTCGATCGCAGTGGCGGTGACGTCGGGCAGGGACCGGCCCTGCAGCGTGACCGCCAGCGACACCGGCTGCAGCCGCCCGCCGTGACAGGTGGGACAACGCTGGGAGCTCATGTACTTCTCCAGCTCACGGCGCACCCGGTCGGGGCCGCTGTGGAAGCGTTCTTCGAGCTGCTTCAGCGCGCCCTCGTACGGGTCGTCGTGGCACCAGGAGTAGCCGCGCCGATTGGTGTAGGTGAACTCGATCTTCTCGTCACCGAGGCCGTTGAGGAAACCTTCCTTCTGCTCGTCGCCCAGGTCGCACCAGGGCGTGTCCATCGCGAAGCCGAGATATCTGGCCGCCCCTTCGTAGAGGTGGAGGCGCCAGCGGTTACTGGTCACGTCGCCCAGCGGCTCCACCGCGCCGTCAAGAATGGAGCGGCCCGGGTCGGGGACCATGAGGTCTTCGCTCATGATTACCTTGTCACCCATGCCGTTGCAGTCGGGGCACATGCCCTGGGGGTTGTTGAAGGAGAACATCTGCGGTGTCGGCTCCTGGTAGGAGACGCCGCAGGAGGGACAGTCGAACTTGGCGCTGAGCAGCCAGTCGCCCTCGCCCTCGCGGGCGATGATCAGGCTGCCCTCGCCCAGTCGCAGGGCGTTGTCGATTGCCTCGTCCAGGCGGGCGTCGGCGCCGCGCTTCAGGGCGAGGCGGTCGACCACCACCTCGATGTTGTGCCGGCTGTAGCGGTCGAGTTCCGGCGCCTCGGCCAGATTGTAGACGTGCCCGTCGACGCGGACGCGGAGGTAACCCGACTTCTGTAGCTCCTCGAACAGCTCGTGGTACTCACCCTTGCGCTCCTGTACCACCTGGGTGAGCACGATGATGCGGGTGCCGTTGGGCAGCGAGCGGATGCGCGCGGCTATCTGGTCGCGGGGCTGGGCGCCGATAGGCCTGCCGCACTGTACACAGTGGGGGATGCCGACGCGGGCGAAGAGGACCCGCAGGTAGTCGTGGATCTCGGTGATGGTGCCGACGGTGGAACGGGGATTGTGGCCACCCGTTTTCTGGGCGATGGAGATGGTGGGAGCCAGGCCGCTGATGCTGTCGACGTCGGGCTTTTCCATCTGCCCGAGGAACTGGCGGGCGTAGGCGGAAAGGGAGGCGACGTAACGCCGCTGCCCCTCGGCGTAAAGGGTGTCGAAGGCCATCGACGACTTGCCGGAACCGCTGACGCCGGTGAAGCAGATCAGCTGGTTCTTAGGCAGCACCAAGTCCACGTTCTTGAGGTTGTGGACCCGGGCTCCCCTGACGACGATGTCCTGGGTTTCCATCGATTACCGGTATAGCGTGAGCGAAACACGAGAAGCTACGACTGGGATCGAAGCGGGGCAACCGGGATATTTCCCGGGTGTGATGCCGTGTTGACGGGGGGTGAATTGCCGCCTAATTATGGGCGCCACCGACGTTTGAGCAGGGAGTGATTGCGATGATAAAGCTGGGTGCCAACTCGGTTCTGTTCGCCGCCTTCGATCTGGAGACCGCAATGCGACAGATCGCTCGGGCCGGCTATGACGGCGTCGAGCTGTCGGCGATCAAGGGGATGTGCGAGCATCTGGACCTGGACAGCTACAAGGGGCAGATCGAGAGGATAAAGAGCCTGGCTGCCGACAACGAGCTCGAGCTGCTGGCGATCGAGGAGGCGGCCCTGGACGAGGAGCGGCTCCTGCGCTGCTTCGATGCGGCTGCTCAGCTCGGAATCCCCGTCGTCAACGTGGGGCCGGGCGGCAAGAGCGGCATGGAGGAGGACTTCCTGCACCAGACCGATCTGCTGCAGGCACTCTCGGAGCGGGCGGTGGCGTTCGGGGTGAAGCTGTGCGCCAAGGCCCACATTGGCCAGTGTATCGACGCCACCCCCTCGACGCTGCGGGCGATGGCGCGGATCGAGTCGCCCGGCTTCGGCGTCGACATGGATCCGAGCCACATCTTCCGCGCCGGCGAAGACCCGGTCGAGGCGCTGAGCGCGGTGATCGGCCGCGTCGCCCACGTCCACATTCGCGACTGCGCCCGTCCAACCGATCCTGGTCCAGGCAAGCCGGAGCTGCAGGCCTGCGGCCGCGGCGGCATCGACCTGTTCGGCTATGTGAAGGTGCTGCACGAGTCGGGGCTGCACGTGGCCGCCGACCTGGAAGTGATTGGCGCCGGCGACTACGACCTCGAGCAGGTGACGACGATCGCCGCCGAGAGCCGCGGCTACCTCAACGCCTGCCTGCGGGCCTGCGGCGCTCGCTAGACCCCGCAGGGCACAGAGGACCTTGTCCCGGACCTTTATCGCTATTCCCGTTCCTTCCCCGGTGCGCAACGAGCTTGCCGCCTGCGCCGCCGCCATGGCACGGGGTTGGCCCGAAGGCTCGGTGTGCTGGACCCCGGCGGACAACATCCACCTCACCCTGCGATTTCTCGGCGACACCGAGCCGGAGCAGCTGTCGTCGCTGAAGGATGGCCTCGATGGAATTGGGGTGGGCGCCGGCCGGTTCAGCCTGAACCTTGCGGGCGCCGGCTGTTTTCCCGATCCGCGGCGGCCCCGGGTGATCTGGGCGGGCCTGGGAGATTCGGAGGAGAGGCTGCCGCCGCTGCAGCGCGGGGTTGAGAAGCTGGCCCAGGGCCTCGGCTGGCCGCCTGAAGAGAGGGGATTCCGCGCCCACCTGACACTGGGGCGGGTGCGGCAGCAGAAACCGGTTGCCCGGCCATCCCCTGACTGGCTGGTGGAGCCGGTGTCGCTGCTGTTTGCCGTCGATTCGGTGGAGCTGATCGAGAGTCGGCTGCACCCGACCGGTGCCCGCTACCGGACCCTTCACCAGGTGGAGCTGGTCAGCTAGTCTCCGGCCTGAAGACGGCGAAGGCGCTCGTGTAGCCGTGCAGGTGGGTGTCGGTGCCTACCGGTCCGATCTCGCCGCCGCAGAAGAAACCGGTCAGTGGCACTTCCCCCATGACATCCTCGAAACGCTGTGAGTCGTGATTCGGCTGGCCGAAGAACAGCTGGCCGCGGCCGTTGCAGGTAAACAGCAGTCCCCCGGCTGGCCTGGTCGACAGCGGCCGGTCGGCGTAGCGGGAGAGCATGAGCTGCAGATCTTCCACCGCGGTGCCGGCATCGCGCAGGTGGAACTGAACGGTCTGCCCCTGCCGCAGCAGTGCACCGACCGCGATCAGCCCGTTCTTGTGCTCGATGTGAACCAGGTTGCGGATGAGAAAGTCGCCGTGGGCGAACTCGGTCTGGATCTCGGTGGAGGCGATCCCGAGGTGGAGGGCGCGGGCGGCCAGCTGCTGATCCTCGGGCGACAGGCCCTGGTACATCTCGGTGAGCACCTCGACCGCCGGGCGGTCGTCGAGCTCGGCGAGGATGTTCTGCTCACAGCGGGTGATCGTGTGCGTCTCACCGACTGGGCGGCAACCCTGGGCGACGATGGGGTCCATAGATACATCTCCCTGGAGGCAGATGCCGACGAGTCCGGAATCGTAGATCTGACCGTCGAGGAAGAGGGCGTTGTCACCCTGCAGTGACGCGATGCCCCCCACCTTGACGCTGCCGGCATAAGCGAAATCGAGACCCATCAGCAGTGGTTGCGGGTCGAAGTAGGGATCGGCAAGAAGAACGAAATGGGCGGGGCGGTCGGGGGGAACCTCCAGCGCCTCGATCCACCGATCGGGGGGCGCGTCGGCATCGGGAATGTCTTCCGGCTCCAGGTGGAACGGCACGATGTCGACATTCGGCAGACTGGCTGCCGTGACTGCGACGGCGGGCTGGCCCGACACGTGGTGCTCGAATTCGCGCCCATCGCCCAGAACGCCGATAGCCGTGCAGCCGAGAAAGGTTCCGGGCCTCAGGTGGTCGCGCACCAGCTGCGGCAGATCGCCCCAACGGCTCTCGTAACCGGGCGAGAGGAAGGCGAACAGCAGATCGATTCCGGCGCCGTCGAGCCCCGCCTGCAGGTCGCGCTTGAGCGCTACGAAGGCGAGGTCCAGGTCCACTTCGGTGGAGATGGCCGAGGCCCATTTCATCTGCTTGCTTCCCTCCGGCGTCGCACTGCCGACCGGCACGCTTTCTGCCGATCACTTTCGCACCTATAATAACCCGCCCCTGCCGACGACGAAACGGAAAGCTACCATGCCGGGCAGACCATACATCCTCTCGGAAACCAACTGGAAAGCGGTGCGGACGACCGAGTTCGAGGTGGCGGTGCTCCCCTGGGGTGCCACCGAGGCGCACAATTACCACCTGCCCTACGGGACCGACAACATCCAGAACGACCACGTTGCCGCGGCGGCCGCGGGCAGAGCCTGGGATGCCGGCGCGCGGGTGATCGTCCTGCCGGGCATGCCGTTCGGCGTCAACACCGGGCAGCTCGACGTGGTGCTCGACATCAACATGAACCCGTCTACACAGCTCGCCGTGCTCGGCGACGTGGTCGATGCGCTTGACCATCAGGGTATTCTCAAGCTCGTGATCCTCAATGGGCACGGCGGCAACGATTTTCGCCAGATGGTGCGGGAGCTGCTGCCCACCACCTCACTGTTCATCTGCACGGTCGACTGGTATAGGTGGATCGATGGGGCGATCTTCGAGGAACCGGGCGACCATGCCGGTGAGATGGAAACCAGCCTGATGCAGCTGCTGGCGCCGGAGTGGGTTCTGCCGCTTACCGAAGCGGGACCCGGGGCCGAGCATTCGTTCAAGCTCAAGGGCCTGCGGGAGGGCTTCGCCTGGGCCCAGCGGGACTGGCTCAAAGCCACGGAAGACACCGGGGCGGGCAACCCGGGACCCGCCAGTCCGGAGAAGGGGCAGCGTTGCCTGGACCACATCGCCGCGAGGCTGGGTGATTTCCTGGTTGAACTCGCGGCCGCCGACGTCGACGATCTCTACGAGTGATTTGAAAGCGGCCTCAGCGCCGGATATATTACGGTGGCGCCCGCAGAATGTGGTCGCGATAGGCCCAGCAGGGCAGGAAGCGAAGATGGGTCATGTCGGATACCGAATAACGGGCCGGACCCGGAAGAAAAGAAGAAGTAGACTTCTTAGGAGAGACGTATGGGGGATTTCAACGGCAAATCGGTAATCGTGACTGGCGGTGCCAAAGGTATCGGCCGCGGCATCTCGCTGGCCTTCGCTGAGGCCGGCGGTAACGTCCTGTGCGCCGACGTCGACGCGGTGGCCGGAGAGGAAATCACCGGGCTGGCGGCGGCGTTGGCGGGGCGCCTGGTCTTCGCCGAGGTCGACGTGGCTGACGCCGAGGCCTGCAGCGGGCTCGTGGAGCAGGCTGCAACCGATTTCGGGGGCGTCGACGTGTTGTGCAACAACGTCGGCATCCAGCCGGTCTCCAGCTATCTGCCGCTGCACGAATGTCCGGAGGAGACCTGGGATCGGATCATCGACGTCAATCTCAAGAGTTCTTTCCTGATGTCGAAGTACGCGGTGCCGAAGATGATCGCGGCCGGTGGCGGAGTGATCGTCAACACCGCCAGTGTCCAGGGGCTGCAGTCGATGAAGGGGGTGCCGGCCTACGCGGCCAGCAAGGGCGGCATTCTGTCGTTGACGCGTCAGATGGCGCTTGAGTACGCCGAGCAGAAGATCCGCGTCCTCGCCGTCAATCCAGGGACGATCGATACGCCGCTGGTGGAAGAAGCAGCCGGCGCCATCGGCGGCGACTACGAAGCGCTCAAGAGGGAATGGGGCAAGTCACACCCGCTGCAGCGCATCGGCAAAGCCTCCGAGATCGCCGCAGCCGTCCTCTTCCTAGCCAGCGACCGCGCCTCCTTCATGACCGGCGAGTATGTCAATGTCGACGGCGGCATGATGGCGATGGGCGCCTGGGCAAACGTCTAGTGCTCTGTTGGTGCGTCTCGACGCTGGAACCCCGAGGCTGCTTCCTTAACGGCGCACCAGGGCCGCGGACTCCTCAATAGTTCTTCTTCACATTCCCGGAATCGATCAGCGCTAGGATCCACGGCGTCGAGCGGTGCAAATAGGCGGTTGGGTAGCTGCTGCACCGTGGCGATCAGGCGGTCGGTCTATTGCCGGAGTGTCCCGGCCGGTATCAGCCTGGCTCTGCAAGCAGAGTAGCAAATTGATTCAGGGGCAGCAGCAGGAGCGGCTCGCCGTTGTGGTCGAGACGGAACAGCAGTTGCTGCATGAGGGGCGACTCCGTGGTGGGCGCGGCCGGCGCGTGGCCGGCGAGCAGGGCCACCAGCCGCGGGCTCAGGAAGCCGGGGTCGAGCAGGCCGCGCCGCGGATATTCCACCAGCTCGACGTGGGCGTCGGCGTCAATGCCGGCGCGCTCGCGGGCCAGCTCGATCGCCACCTCGAGACCACCCAGGCGATCAACCAGGCCGCGCTGAAGGGCGGCAGTACCGGACCAGACGCGTCCCTGGGCCAGTTCCTCGATCTCCGCAGCTGGCCGGCCGCGGCCGCTGGCGACCTTGTCGACGAAGTCGCCATAGAGCGTCCGGATCAGTCGCTCCAGCCTGTCTCGCTCGGCCTCGGTCAGTTTGCGGTCAGGCAGGGTGACGCCGATCAGCGGCAGGGTCATGCCGAAGCCGAGATCGGCGTGGTCGCCGACCTTGACGTAATCGGTGGAGAGGCCGAGACGTTCCTTCATTCCCTCGTTGTAGATCCACCCGGCGATGACGCCGATCGACCCGGTGACCGTGTTGGGTGCGGCGACGATCTGGTGGCCGTACATAGAGAGCCAGTAGCCCCCCGAGGCGGCGACGTATCCCTGGCTGACGATGACCGGCTTCTTCTCCGCGAGCTTGCGGATGGCGTCGGCGACCAGGTCGGAGGGCAGGACGTCGCCGCCGGGCGAGTCGACCCGGAGCACGGCTGCGGCGATGCCGTCGTCTTCGGCGATCGCGTCAATCTCACCGACCAGGCGGCGGGCGCCAATACCGCTGTCCATGGCGCACATGCCCAGCGCGTAGATCAAGGCGACGCGCGGACGCCGGCCCCAGTTGCGATCGAGAGCATGGCTGAACCGCTCCGGCTCGATCAGATCGGGCTCCTTGCCGGCCAGCTGCTCGAGCAGCTCCTCGACCTGGTCCCAGCGACCGAGCTGGTCCACCAGGCCGTACTCCAGCGCCCGGTCCGGCATTAACAAAGTCTCTTCGTCTACCAGCCGGTCGAAGCCGGCTTCATCCAGGTCGCGGGCGCTGCAGATTTCCGTGCGGGCGAGCGCGTAGAAGTCATCGATGAGAGCCTGCAGCTGCTCCCGCTCCGCGGCCGACATGTCCTCGCGGGACAGGGTCTCGGCGGCCGACTTGAACTCGAACAGGCGCAACTCCTCGAAGCCGATCCCGATCTTGCCCAATGCGCCTTTTGCGTAGGTCTGGCCGATGAGGTATCCCTCGAGGACGATCAGGCCGGCCGGGTCGAGGATGATGTGGTCGGCGACAGAGACGAAGTGATAGGCGCCGATGTCGGCGCGGTCGACGTAGGCCACGACCGGCTTGCCGGTGGTCTTGAACGCCTCCAGGCGCTGTCGCAGCTCCCAGGCGTTGGTGGGGTTGGCCCGCATGCCGGAGGTGTTGATCGCGATGCCGGCGATGCGGGGATCATCCTGGGCCCGTTCGATAAGGGCGAGCAGGTCCACCAGGGCGGCGCCCGGATCGAACAGGGCAAAGCTGCGGTGGCGGATGGGGCGGTTGAGGTCCAGCTCCAGGTAGGTGGGTGGGCGCGGCAGGCGCTGGTCGAGGAAGGTGTGCTCGTAGGCGCTGAACTGGACGGCGTAGGTCGCGACGATCCGACCGGCGTCGTCGCGGCGGCCGTGGCTGCGGAGGCTGGCGTGACCGAATCCCAGGGCGAAGCCGGCGCTGATGGTCTCATTGTTGAAGTAGCGGGTCGACAGGTGGAGGCCGGGAGCCACCTGCCATACAGCGCCGAGACTCCACGGGGCGCCGCCGGCGGCGGCGGCAACCTCGCCGAAAAGTGTCAGCCTGGGGCTGCCGAGCGGGCGCAGCGCGAACTCGCCGGCCAGCTCCCGAGCGGAGGAGGAGCGGGCGGTCGTGTAGGTAAGGCCGATGGAGAGTTGGCGCAGCGGTCGGGCGAGGGCGCCGATGGTGTAGCGGTGGCGCCGTCCGGATGCGGTGGCGCCGCCGCTGGACCAGCCGTAGCCGACGCCGAGGCCGAAGCCGCGGTGGCCGTCGGCCAGTGCGATTTCGTAGTCGTTGAGATCCTCGCCGGGCAGGCCGCGATGGATGACGCCGAAGCCGAGGTTGGGCAGGCCGATGAAGCTGCCCCAGTCCGCATCGCCGCCGGGCCGGTCGGTCCAGGCGAAGGTGGACGTGGGGTGCTCCACGTAAGTGAGCACGGCCGGGTTTACGTAGCCTTGGGATCCGCTGCCAAGACTTCCGGGCGCGGCCTGCAGGAACTGGCTGCGGGCGGCGTACGGGGCAAAGGCCTGGCCGGCGGTCGGAACCGGCGATGTCAGCGACAACAGCGCGAGCGCGACGAAGATTCGCAAGGGTCCTCGGTTTGTGACGTTGGAGATCATTCCGCACATTCTGCGGCCGATCGGTAGACCATGACGCCGGAAAGATACGGGAGCGCAGATGGAATCTCTACCGCGACTGCCTGATCAGTACCTGGAGCAGGCCAAGGAGATGATCGGCGGGCACCGCCGCCGCAGGAGCTGCAAGACCTGCTTCGATCGTGGCTACCTCGGCGTCAACCAGGACAACATGCTGGTACCCTGCAGCAAATGCGTCGACGAGGAGGCGGTGCTGGCGGAGTGGAAGGAATTCGTCATGGCGACGCCGGAGCTGGCCGAGCTGTACGGCGACTACTACGAGGATGAGGAGAGCGCGGAGGAGGAACAGGCCGGGGCGTGAACAGCCAGCTGTTCACGCCTCCTCGAACAGGGTCAGGTCGCCGCTCCCCGGTCGCAGGATATCGACCTGGTCACCCACCAATGATACGACACTGGAGGGCAGGACTGGCAGCTCACCGCATTCGAGGATCAGATCGACCTGATTTCCGAGCGTCGTCTCGAGTTTGTATGGATCGGTCAGCACCTCGTCGTTCGAGTAGTTGGCGCTGGTGCTGATCACTGGGTTGCCGAGACCGCTGGCCAGCGCCAGGGGCACCGGGTGATCCGGGACGCGAAGGCCGACGGTCTTCTGCTTGGTCTGCAGCATGCGGGGCGTGTTGCGCGTCGCCGGCAGCACGAAGGTGTAGGCCCCCGGCAGACAGCGCTTGAGGATGGGGTAGGCGAAGTTGCTGACGTGGGCGTAGGCGCTGACGTTGGCCAGGTCGGCACAGACGAAGCTCATCGGCTTCCTGGGGCTGCGCTGCTTGATCTGCTGTACCCGCTCCACCGCGTCCTTGCGGGTGATGTCGCACCCGAGGCCGTAGATAGTGTCGGTGGGGTAGATGATGACGCCGCCATCCTTGAGCACCTCGACGGCGCGGGCGATGTGGCGGCCGTGCAGATGCTCGGGATCGACGGAGAGGGTTTCGGCCATTTTTCCTGAATCCCGTCGGTAACGAGGCGGCCCGAGAATATAGGCCTGGGTCCTGCCGGGGCAACGGCCCGGCATGCCGGGAATCGCGCGTTGCCCGCGGCGGCGGGCCGGTTATCTTCGAAGCCGCAGTCCGATGGCAACCCGGAGCTTTATGGCCCACACCATCATCGGCACCGCCGGCCACATCGACCATGGCAAGACGCTGCTGGTCAAGGCTCTGACCGGAACCGACACGGACAGGGCGCCCGAAGAAAAGGCGCGCGGCATCACGATCGAGCTGGGGTTCGCGTTCTACGGCGACCGCGCCACCATCATCGACGTTCCGGGGCACGAGCGCTTCGTCAAGACGATGGTGGCCGGGGTAAGCACGGTGGACGTCGCCATGCTGGTGATCGCCGCCGACGACGGCGTCATGCCGCAATCGCGCGAGCATCTCGACGTGCTGGAGCTGATGGGCGTGCGGCGGGGATTTGTCGTCCTCAACAAAGCCGACCTGGCCGACGAGGACTGGCTCGAACTGGTGGAGGAGGACGTGCGCGAGCTGGTCGCCGGCACCTTCCTCGAAGGGACACCGATCTTCCAGGTGTCAGCGCTGACCGGGGCCGGGGTCGACGCGCTGCAAGCTGAGCTTGACCGCCTGATCGAGGCTACCGAAGAGCGCCAGGCCGAAGGTCCTTTCCGCCTGCCGGTCGATCGCTCGTTCCTGGTGAAGGGCTTCGGTCTCGTTAACACCGGCACCGTCCTCTCCGGTAAGCTGAGCGAGGGCGACAGCTTCGACCTGCTGCCCGCCGGGCGGTCGGTTCGGGTGCGCGGCCTGCAGCGCCACGGCCAGACCGTCGACTCCGTCGCCTGCGGCGACCGTGCCGCCATCAACCTGCCGGGACTGAAGCAGGACGAGGTGGTCCGGGGAGACGTGCTGGCTACCTCCGGTTACTTCCATCCGACTCAGATGCTGGACGTGCGCTTGCGGCTGCTGCAGTCGAGCCCCAGAGAGCTGGCGCAGCGGGCCCGGGTGCGACTCCACATCGCTACTAGCGAGGTGCTGGCCCGCCTGGTCATGCTGAACAGGGATGCACTCGAGCCGGGGGGCAGCATCCTGGCCCAGCTCCACCTGGAATCACCGGTGGTGGCGGTATGGGGCGATCGTTTCGCGATCCGCAGCTACTCGCCGGCGCTGACCATAGGCGGCGGGCAGGTGCTCGATCCGCACCCGAGCAAACACCGGCGCTCGACTCCCGACCGGGCGCTGCAGTTGGAGCGCCTGGAAGCCGAGGACGCTGCCGAACTGGTGGGGGGAAGGCTGGCCAACGCGCGGGAAGCAGCTCTCTCGGCGGCGGTACTGGCTGGCCATTTCGGCTGGAGCAGCGGGCAGGTGGCAGAGGTCCTACGGGAGCTCGAGGCGGCGGGCAGGGCGCAGTTGCTGCA
>CAYWBJ010000390.1:0-4111 GCA_964456165.1 uncultured Gemmatimonadaceae bacterium
GCTGGACGAGTCGTTTGAGGATGACGACGACCGCAGCCTGCAGAGCATCCTCCCGGATCTGCGGCAGGAGTCGCCCGACGGAAACGTGCTCGACGAGTCCGTGCGCGCGAAGATCGACGAGCTGCTGTGTCAGCTCGACGAACGCGAGAGTTACATCATTCGTCTCTACTTCGGTCTCGAGGGCGAAGAGCCGCTCACGCTCGAGCAGATCGGCGGGCTGATGAACCTTACCCGCGAGCGGGTAAGGCAGCTCAAGGAGCGCGCGCTGGGCAAGCTGCGGTGCCCGGAAGGTGAGCACGTGCTGCTGTCCCTGGCTGACGAATCGGAAGTGTACTGAAAGGGGACTGAAAGGGGTCGGCAAAATGGACATCAAAGAACTGATAAATGCCAGCCGTGCTGGGAATCTGGCCGCATGCACGGATAGCGGGATGATGAATTTGGGTGGGGAAGCGACGGCCCCGGCCAACGCGTCCGCGCGGGCCCACGTGGACGCGTTGCTCGGTTCCCTGGCTCCGGAGCTCAGGCAGGCCATCACTGCCAGCTTCGGGCTCGACGGGGGTACACTAGCATCGGCCTCCGACGATCTCATCGGTCGGGCGCTGGCGCAACTTCGCCTCGAACGCAGTATGGGCGAAACGCTGGCGCGCCAGGCGTGGGAACAGGTACAGGTCGCCTGACAGAGAGAATGACCACCCCGCCGAAACGGAGTGGTCGACTCGCGCATTCGAGGCCAGGTCGTTTTCGACCTGGCCTTTTCTTTTTGGGGTCAGTCTCTGCGACGAGTCGGTTGCCGGCGGTCCGTAGTCGCAGCCAGCTTGAAGACCGGCGGGCTCTCGCCGCGCAGGGCGATGATGCGCCGACTGTCCTCGGCGTAAGAGCCGAAAACGCCCGTGCCGCCCTCGACGTGAAAGAGCGGTCCCTGGTCGCCGTCGTTGCCGGATAGGCCGTTGAACGCGGTGGAGAAGTAATCGAAGTAGTTCTGATCGGCCGCCTGCAGCCGGATCTGATATTCGCCCTCGAAGCGAACGCCCAGCCACCAGAAATCGCTGTGCAGGGAATCGGCCGGAATCCAATAGTTGACGTAGCGGTCGCCGAAGAGCGACTTGCGGCGCTCGCGCCATTTCCTGCCCTCCGTCCAATCCTTGCCGTCGATTTCCCTCCACTCCGCTTCTTCCCTGTCGCGCAGGTAGTGCAGGGTGTCTTCGCCAGCGATGCGCGAGATACCGTCGCGCAGGATCGAACGGAGCTCTTCGATCTGACGGGCGATGGCCTGGAGCGAATCAACGGAGACCTCGCCAGCCAGCTGTTCGCGTCGGGCTAGGAGTGTGTCCAAGTCGGCGGTGAGGGCGTCGGCACTGGCGGGCAGGCTGTGCACGTCAACTGCCTCGACTATGATTATATAACCGGCAGCGTTGGCGCTGGGGGTCCAGAAAAACTCGCCAGGATGGATGAGGTCGCCGTAGAGGTTGCTGTACTTCTGTAAGTAGGTGATGGTGTCGGCGGTGACCTCCGTTATCAGGGGCGGCTCCGGAACGGTGGTGAAAGCGGTCAGCTGGCGGTCGCCGAAGGTTGCAGTCAGGTGGTAGCTCTTTCCCGACTCCACCGCCAGCAGCTCGGGGGAGATCAGGTAGGTGCCGGGCCGATCGGGATCTTCAACGAGCCGGAAGCGCTCGCCGTCGACGGCCACGTCAAGCAAGGCACCGGAGACCGTGTCCTCGAGACTCTCGTAGAAGCTGCCGGGTGCCAGGGTCTGGCGCAGTTCGACTTCGATCGCCCGGCCGGGTGACAGGTAGGCCTGGACCATAAGCGACTGCTGGTGATCCTCGATCGAGTTCGGCTTGGTGCATGTCCACGCCATGAGGGCGATAGCCAAGGCGGATCCGAGATATCGCGACATCGCGTCCCTCAGAATTCGAAGTCGAACCCGAAGCTGGGCAGCGGCCCAGGCAACATGCTGATCGATTTTCGTCTGCCCGGGCGGCGGTCCTCGACGCTGCCGTCGGAGTAGTAGTAGTTGAAGACGTTCTCGTGGCCGAGCAGGTTTATCATCTGTACGTAGGCCTTCAGCCCCCAGCTGTTGAACGCCCGTTTCCACTGGATGGCCAGGTCCAGGCGCTGGTAGGAGGGCAGCCGCACGTCGTTGAGGGGGCCGCGCTCCTGGAAGTACTGGCGCTCGCCTGACGGCAGCTCCATCTCGCCCTGACCCAGGATCTGGGTGTAGGGCTGGCCGGAACCATAGGTGCCGCGGGTGTTCAGCCGCCAGCAGCGGGCAAAACGCCACGAGTGCACCAAGTTGACGATGAGGTCGCGGTGGAACTTGGAGTTGTAGGACTGCTCCTCGCCACGGTCGTCCAGATTCAGCCCGTCGATTTCGCGCCGACTCAGCCCCGTGGTCACCGACAGCCAGCCGGTGTGCCGCCCGGACCGCTTCTTCAGCAGCACGTCGAAGCCGTAGGCCTCCCCGTTGCCGCGCCGCAGGATGTCGCCGATTTCGGTGGACTCCTGCTCGTCGTAGTTGAGCTCGTAGAGCTCGTCGTAGTCCTTGTAATAGGCCTCGGCGTCGATCTCGATGTGCTTCCACCGGGTCTCGACGCCGCCTATCAGGTGACGGGAGCGGCTCGGCTCGGCGGTGCTGTCGGCCAGGGCCCAGACATTGGACAGCAGTGCGATACTCTGGAACTCCCGGCTCAGGCGGAACAGGTACTGGTGATACTGCCCGACCGCGCCCTTCAGGTAGGTCTCCAGTCCGATCCGGTAGCGGGCGGCGAGGCGGGGTGAGAGGCCCGAGTAGTCGCCGTTGCTGAAGCGGTTCAGGCGCAGCCCCGGCTGCAGGGTCAGGCGCGGGCTGGCCGCCCAGTTGTCCTGGAGGTAGGCCGCATTGTGGAACCCCTCCACGTCGATGTTGAACCATGAGCGGCCCGACTCGCCGAAGTCGTACTCCATCGACATCCGCTTGGCCAGCAGCCCCACTTCCATGGTGTGGGCCTCGTTGACGAAATACGAGACGTCCCCCTTGAATGAAAGGTCGGTGAGCTGGTTGCTCTCCAGCAGTACCATGTCCTCGGTGCCGAACTGGGTTGTTGCCTCGAAGCGGCTGCCGGTGAGCATGAAGTTGCCGAACAGGTCGCTGTCGAACAGGTGGGTCCATTTGCTGCTGATCGTGCGGTTGCCCCACTCCAGGTCGAAGTCGAACTCGTCGAAACGGTAGAGCAGGTTGTCCTGGCCGGTGTAGGCGGCGACGGTGAGGTGGTCATCGGGCAAGAGGATCTGGTGGGTCTTCCCCTGCAGGTCGTAGAAATTGTAGGACAGTCGTTTGGCGTCGAGCGCGCTTTCCGCGATGGCCATCAGCGGATCGAGGTGAGTGCGTCTGCCCGATATCAGGTAGGAGCCCTTGGCGGCTGGCCCCTGCACGGTTAGTCGGGAGGCGAGCAGGCTGACGCCGCCGTGGGCCTCGAACTGCTCCTTGTTGCCCTCGTCGGTTATGACGTTGAGCACTGACGAGAGGCGGCCGCCGTATTTGGCCGGAAAACCCCCGCGGAGAAACTCGGTGTACTTGGCCGCATCGGCTGGGAAAGTGCTGAACAGGCCGAATAGATGGGAGGCGTTGTAGACGTCGGTGCCGTCGAGCAGGACCAGGTTCTGGTCCGGGGTGCCGCCCCGGACGTAGAGGCCGACCGAGAAATCGGAGAGTGTGGCGACGCCGGGCAGCGTTTGGATCGTGCGGATGGGATCGGCCTCGATCGCCGCCGGCGCTCCCTTCAGCTCACTGGCCTGGAGCACAGTCCGGCCCGGACTGATGTCGAACGCCTCGACCTGATCGCGCTCGGCCTCGACGATCGTCGTCCGCAGCTCGACGACCTCCTCTTCCATCTCGAGGAGGAGGGCGAGCCCATCGGCACCCACGTCGATCCGACGCTGCAGCCTGGCGTAACCCACTGCTGAAGCCTCCAGCAGGTAGGGGCCCGGCCGGATGGCGGTGATCACGAAATAGCCGCTCTCGTTGCTGGTGCTACCGCGGTTCTGGTCCTTCAGATAGACGCTGACGAAGGGCAGGCTCTCGCCGTTGCTGCGGTCGCGGACGAAGCCGCTGATGTCGGCTCCGCGCGCCGGG
>CAYWBJ010000391.1:0-1843 GCA_964456165.1 uncultured Gemmatimonadaceae bacterium
GCTTTTCTCATCCGTCGTAGCGCAGCAGTCTGCCGTCCCACGTCGACAGCAGCAAGGCCGTCTCGTCAATGGGTTGTATCGGCGCAGTGATCGGCGCGCCTAGCGCTGCTGCCGCATGCACTTCGCCACTGGCGGGATCGAGCAGCCTGAGCACCCCGTCGCAGGCGCCGACGATCAGCCAATGGCCCATGCGGACGGGTGAGGCGAGCGAAGAACGGACGCCGCGCGCGTACGGGGTCATGTCGAGCAGGTCGTGTCCAGTATCCACTCGCCACTGCTCTCGGCCGGTTTCCGGGTCGAGCGCCTGGATTGCGCCCGCAGAGGTCGAGACGTAAATGCGCTCGTTATCGACGGCCAATGCGCATGGATAGCGGCCGGCGAGGCTTTCCCCGTGCCAGATGATGGCGCCGTCACCCAGGCGCAGCCGCGCCAGTTGCCCCTCCTCGCTGCCGGTCAGAATGTCGTCGCCCCAGCGCACCGGTGCGGCGTACTGATATTCGACATCTAACTCGGTTTCCCATGCGATGCGCCCGTCGGTTCGCGACAATGCTACGAGTCCCCGCCGCGATAACAGCAGGACGATGACCTCCGGGGTGATCAGCGGGCTCGCGTAACACGACCACGCATCGCTCGCTTCGATCTCCGCGTACCAATCGCACTCACCGGAGTCCACGCGATAGGCTCCGATGCCTGCTTTGCCTCCGGCGTAGACGCTGCCGTCGGCGCAGACGGGCATGGTGTAGAGCCAGCGACCTGGGTGCCCCGGCAGATTCGCGCGCCATTCGACGCTGCCGTCTTCCAGCCGCAAGCTGTACAGCGCTCCGGTCATCGCCAGCGCCAGAACCCGTGCGCCGGCTGGCGTCACTTGGTTGCGGACCGCAGCCTCCAGGTCCGCGGTCCAGAGCAGATGGCCGGTGGTCGCCGATCGGCACTGCACGGCGCCGGCGTCGTTGCGGCTGCCCCCCAACAGCAGGCGTTCGCCGCTTAGCGCCGGCGCTGCCCGGTGTGCCGGGATCAGAGGCTGCTCCGCGTCGTCCGCGACATCCTGCGCCCAGGTGAGACGAAACGGCCCCAGGCGCTCGGGATTTGCCGGTTGCAGACGTTTTGCCCCGAGCGCGACCGCGCGGGTGGGTGGTGCGATCGATCCCTGCCACTCGACGACGCGATAGCCTCTGGGCGTAGTGTCGATGCCGCCAAAGCAGAGCGGCCCAGTCGCCGCCACGGTGACTCCGTTGGAGTGGAATGATTTCATCGAGTGCCAGTGACCGTGCAGGATCAGCGAGACCCCCAGTCCCTTCATCTCATCAATGAAAGCCCGCGACGGCGGTGTGTGGATGACGAGAATGGTGTTGCCCCGGTCTGCATTTAAGGAGAGGTCGGCATCGAGCCAGCGCCTCTTGCGCTCGCGGTCGGCACTGGAAAAGAATGTCTCCTCATTGGGCCACAGGGCGATGTGGCGGCCCGCCCAGTCGAAGCTGTAGTAGGTCGGTCCGAAGCAGGCTTCCCAGTTCAGGGTGAAGGGCGGCTCATTGCCTGCGCTGCGGCGCTCGGCATTGCCGTCGTGTCCCCCGAACATCAGAAACAGCGGCGTATCGACGGCACTGGTGGCGCTCTGCAGTTCGGCCAACTCCGCTGGTGTGCCGAGGTTGGTCAGGTCGCCGCTGGCTATGAGCAGATCCGGAGCCGACTCCGATATCAGCGTGTCTAGGGCGTTGGCCAAGTCGGGTGCGGCGACCGGTGCACCCGCGCCGACCAAATGGGTATCGCTGAATTGCACCAGTCGCGCCGCGTTGCCCGCTGAGGCCGGCGCAGCGGTGAGTTCGAACACGACCTCAGAGACTGG
>CAYWBJ010000392.1:0-3016 GCA_964456165.1 uncultured Gemmatimonadaceae bacterium
GCGGGCAATGGCCTCGTCCCAGCCGCCGCCGCGCAGGTTGCGCATCGCATCGCCGAAGGCGGCATCGCCCGGCAGGACGACGTGGCTGGCCTCGTCAAGGTCAGCGACGCGATCGGTGATCTCGGCCTCGAAGCCGAGGAACTCGAACGCCTTCTGCACGCTGCGCAGATTGCCCATGCCGTAGTCGATCACCGCAATCATTGGGTCCCCAACTCGACGGATCTCTCGGTGGCCGCCTTCACCGCGCTCATCAGGGCATCCCGCAGTCCTTTCTCTTCCAGCGTGTGCAGCCCGGCGATGGTCGTACCTCCCGGCGAGGTGACCTGGCCCTTGAGCTGAGCCGGATGCAGCTCACTCTCCAGCGCCATACGGCCGGCGCCGGCCACAGTCTGGGCCGCCAGCTGCGCCGCGGTCTCGCGCGTCAGGCCGACCCGCACGCCGCCGTCTGTGAGCGCCTCGATTATGGCGTACACGTAGGCCGGACCGCTGCCGGCCAGACCAGTCACCGCATCCATCTGGGATTCCGGTACTGCGACGGCCGTGCCGACCAACGCGAACAGTGCCCGGGCCGCTTCCAGGTGCTCCGGCGTGGCCGTCGCTCCGGCGCATACGGCGCTGGCTGCAACGCCAAAGCGGGCCAGCATCTGTGGCATTGCCCGCACGACCGGCACAGCCGTCCCGAGCGACTCCTCGATCGCGGCGGTGGTGACACCTGCCATGATGGAGATGACCAACTGGTCCGCGGTCAGCAGCGGAGCGAGCGCACCCAAAAGCTGCGGCGCAGTCTCTGGCTTGACCGCCACCAATACCACATCACGGCCGTCCACTGCGGCGGCGAGGTCGTCGGTGGTTGTCACTCCTAGAGCGGCCAGCGGCTCGAGAGCAGCGGTGATGGGATCGGTGGCGGCAATCTGGACCGCCGTGATGCCGCCGTGGTTCACCCATCCGGCGATCAGCCCGCCGCCCATGTTGCCGGCGCCGATCACCCCGATTCTGCTGTCGTCGAGCATCGTGATGGCTCCTGGTCCTGAAATAGAGGCCGTGGCGCGGAACAAGTGCGGCCGCGGGAGCAATGTGCGGGGAAGACGGCACTGGCCGCCTGCGGGAGCGATGCCGGAGGGAATTACCTCGCGGCGCCACGTCCGGGTTTGACTGACACCGAATTAGAGGCCCTAAGTCCCTCTAAAATAGAGACCTTAATTGCCGTTGTCAAAACTGCCGCAGAGGGTGGCATGACCGCCCGATTCCGGTCTCCGCAAGCACCGCCAGCGCTGCCGTTCGCCGGCTTCCGAAACCCTCGTTTTCAGAGGGAAAGAGGCCGATTTAGTCCTTGACGGATCGAAAGCCGGCGTGCTATCTTAGCAGCGAGAATTGCACTCCCCCCGATTCTTAATTAAGTACTGGCTTCCCACCTTCCCCCTGGTTCGCAGACCGATCTCTCACATTCCGCAACACAAGTCGCCCAGAGACCGAACTCAACAAGGAGGGTACTGATGGCGAAGAAGGCTGCACCGAAGAAGAAGGCTGCCGCCAAGAAGGCCGCACCGAAGAAGAAGGCTGCCGCCAAGCAGGCCGAACCGAAGAAGAAGGCAGACGACAAGAAGGCCACACCGAAGAAGAAGGCAGCCGCCAAGAAGGTCGCACCGAAGAAGAAGGCCAAGCGCAAACCCAACCCGTCGTTCATGAAGCCCCTGACGCCGGACGCCGCTCTGGCAGCCGTTGTCGGTGCCAAGGCGCTGCCGCGTACTCAGGTCATCAAAAAGCTGTGGGCCTACATCAAGAAGGGTGGCCTACAGGATACTCAGAACAAGCGGATGATCAATGCCGACGAGAAGCTCAAGGCGGTGTTCGGCGGCAAGAAGCAGGTGAGCATGTTCGAGATGACCAAGCTAGTTAACGCCCACCTCAAGTAGGCAACCGGGCATTTCCGGCGTCGGGCTGGTCCCGACGCGGTTTTGCAGTAGAACCGGCGACACGCGAAAAGAGGGACTCCCGCCCATCGGGTTCCCTCTTTTCGCATTTATGAGCAACTCATGACCGACACCTCCCAGCTGATACTCGCTACCAGCATAGTCCTGTTCGTCTCCTGCATCTGCTCTCTGCTGGAAGCCGCGCTCTATTCGCTCTCGCCCGGTCAGGTCGAAACCCTGGCCGGCCAGGGACGGACATCTGGCCGCATCCTCAAGCGGCTCAAGGAGGACGTGGACCGGCCGATCTCGGCCATCCTGTCACTCAACACTCTGGCCAACACCGGCGGCGCCGCCATCGCCGGCGCCGCTTTCGTCGGCGCCTTCGGCGAGTCCTACGAGGCCTACTTCACCGGCGCGCTGGCCATGTCGGTCCTCATCTTCTCGGAGGTACTGCCGAAAACCGCCGGCGTCGTCTACGCACGGACCCTGGCTCCCATCATCGCCCGGCCCATCCAGTGGCTGGTCTGGGTCTTCATGCCTTTCATCTATCTCAACCGCTTCGTCACCCGACTGGTGACCCGCGGCGCCAGCGGCGTCCAGGACATCACCGCGGAGGAGATCGAGACCATCGCCCGGCTGAGCCGGCAGGCCGGGCAGATCGGCCCCGAGCAGCAGCAGGTGATCAGCAACATTCTCAATCTGCAGAACCTGCGGGCGCGGGATGTCATGACGCCCCGAACGGTGGTGTTCTCCCTCGATGAAAACCTGCGCCTCGGAGACGTCCGCCAGGAGGCAGGCCACTGGCCACACAGTCGCGTGCCGCTGCACGGCGAGGACAAAGACCAGGTCGTCTCTCTGGTGCTGCGACGCGATGTGCTCGCCGGATTGGCCGCAGGCAACGACGACCTCACCCTGACCACGCTCCGCCGTCGGCTGCATACCGTTCCCGAATCGGCCCGCGTCGACGATCTGCTACGCGAGTTCCTGCAGCGCCGCGAGCACCTCTTCGCCGTCATCGACGAGTACGGCGTGTTCTTGGGCATCGTGACGCTGGAGGACGCGATCGAGGAGATCGTCGGGGAGGAGATCGTCGACGAGCTCGACTC
>CAYWBJ010000393.1:0-51958 GCA_964456165.1 uncultured Gemmatimonadaceae bacterium
GACCGAGATCTGGGGCACGAGCTTCTCCTCCTTCGACCAGATCGAGCCCGTCGACTGGGACACCAGCGGTGCGGCGATCCATCCCCAGAAGCACGAACGCGCCTCCTTCATCGAGATGCTCTACGCCCGCATGATGCACGAGATGGACGATGCCCTCACCGGGATGGATCCCACTGCTCGGGTCGGCGCCGAGGGCTCGCAGCCCGGCGACCTGGAACTGACCCTGAAGGGGCTGGAGACGTGGGGACCGTACGCCGACCGGCGCTTCGACCTGCTGCTGACCTCGCTGGCGCCACCGGAGATGATCCGCGGCATGTGGTGGGGCGGCTATCACACCGGCCCATTCCCGCGGTGGAAGCGCATCAACCGGCTCTGGACCATGACCTTCGAAGGAGTCAGCAACACCGGCTTCTTCTTCGACGGGCTCACCGGTCACCACGAGAGCAACTGCAGCGCCGACATGACGTGGGCCAGCTACTTCGAGCGCAACCTGGAGGATCTGCGCACCTTCTACGAGACGCCGGCGCCGCTGCTGGCCGCCGCCACCCCCTACGACCAGGGGGTCGCCCTGCTCTGGTCCCAGGCCTCGGATCACGCCAGCGGTTTCATCGACGAGCGGTGGCAGTGGAGGTCGGAAGGCACGTTGCCCTTCCCGCCCACCCACGAGGAGATGCCGGCCATGTTCAGCGTGCTCGATGCCGCCGGCGTCAACTACCGCTTCGTCACCGACCGCCAGGTCGTGCGCGACGGACTCCATCCCGACCAGGTCCGCCTGCTCCTGCTGCCCATGACGGCCGCCGTCTCCGAGCCGCTGGTGGCCGAGCTTAAGGCCTACGTTGAGCACGGCGGCATCCTGCTGTCGGTCGGGGCGAGCGGCGTCATGGACGAGCACTGCCGCATCCTGGACCAGGGCCGGTTCGACCACCTGCTGGGGCTGCGCCGCGACGGCTCCCCGCGGGCGACGAATGCCGACTTGTCGACCAGTCTCGACGCGCTTGGCGCCGCGGTTGCCGTCGAAGTGGCCGGCATCGTCGCCGATTCTTCGCTGCGCGCTGCCGGCGCCGACGTGATCGCGGCAGCAGCGGACCTGCCGCTACTGCTGGTCAACGACATCGGCGCCGGCAGCGCCATCCATCTCAACGGGTCATTCGCCGACCTGGGTCGCCGGGGACAACCCGGAGTGGACGCCGCCCGCGCCCTGGTCTCTGCCCTGTTGGGCCGGGCGGGCGTCGAGAGACTGATCCGCGTCGAGCCGCCCGGCGCCGCCCGCGTCTATTCCTTCCAGCACGGCGAGGTGCTGCTGCTCTCGGTGATTCGCGGCGAGGATCTGACCGCGCCGGCCGCCATCCAGCTGGAGGGCGCCTGGCACGTCTACGACAGCATCAGCCGCAGCTACCTAGGTCGGCTGGAAACGCTGGAGCTTCCGTCGTCAGGGCGGGGATTCGAGCTCTACTGCCTGGCGCGGAAGAAGCTGCCGGAGATCAATGCGGATGTTGCCCGGCGCGCGGCACCGGGCGAGCTCCTGGAGGTCCGGGCACGACTGCCAGGTGGTAGCGACCGCCTGGTGCGGATGGATCTGTATGATCCCGACGGTGCCTGGCTGCAGCACTACCGGCGGTTTGGCCGCGTTGACGGCGAGCTCGCTTCTTTCTCGGTCCCGTTCTCGTACAGCGATGAGCCAGGAGACTGGTTGCTGCGACTCACCGACGTTCCGTCCGGTCAGTACGCGGAGCGATCGGTCCAACTTGATCCAGCCCAGTGACAGTGCCTGGCCACGTAGCAGATGCAGATCACATCCGAATGTCGGATTGAAATAGGCATACCAATCATGCATATGGATGCATATGAGAACTACACTGAATAGCGATGACGGTCTTCTGGAGAGAGCGACTCGACACGCCAGCGTGGGCGAAAAGACGACTCTCGTTCGACTTGGGCTCGAGGCACTCATCGCCAGCGAAAGCGCTGGGTGAGATACTTGGCCTGCTACAATCACTGCCCACTGCTGCCGCGATCACCGCGGACGAGTTCCTGTTCTTCATTGATCGGCACCGACTGATGGGCCGGGAACTCGGCTGTGTGGACATCCACCTGATGGGTAGTGCACACCTGCACGGCGTTCCACTGTGGACCGGCGATCACTGTCTCCGTTCGGCAGCCGACACACTCGGCGTCGGATTCTCGGCCTGGCTCCCCGGAAGCGCGCAGTAACCGCCATGGCAAGAATGCCTGACAGACCCCTCTCAAAAGCGTGCAGCATGAAGAACCCGAACGCCACGGAGCAGAAGGAGCTGATACGCTCCCTGCTACGCGACGGCGCTGATGTGCACGAGACCGACAAGAACGGCGTTATCCCGCTCCACCACGCCGTCCGCTTTCGCAGCCCCGCAGCGGTCGACATCCTGATCCGGAATGGCGCCGACGTGAACCGGCCGTGCCGGCGCTCGGGCTCCACGCCCCTGCATCGCGCCGTGACCTACACCGGAGCGCCCAGCACAGCCGGCAAGGTTACCGAACACCGAGAGATCATCGAACTGCTCGTTGCCGCGGGAGCAGACTCGGCGCTGGCCAACCGGGATGGCAGAACCGCCCTCGACTTTGCGACGGACAGCGAGACCCGCGCACTGCTGCGCGGGAAGGGTTAGCGCCCCGCAGGCATAGCGGCCCGGGACTACAGCGGCAGCGGAGACTCGCTCGTCCTCCGGTCGTGCGGCTGCCCGCTACCCCCAGATCTGTCGGGCCGCATCCACCAGCAGCTGCAGCTTGCGCCTCTGGTCCTCGACGGTGATCCGATTGCCGAGCACGGAGGTGGAGAAACCGCACTGCGGACTCAACGCCAGACGGTCCACGGCGATCTGCCGACCCGCCTCCCGAACACGTGCCACCAGTTCCTCGGTGGTCTCCTGCCGCGGCGACTTGGTGGTGATCAGCCCCAGCACCACCGTCTTGTCCTCCGGCACTTCGCGCAGCGGCTCGAACGACCCCGAGCGCTCGTCGTCGTACTCCAGCAGCAGCCGCTGCGCACCGCTGCCGCGGAAGATCGGTCCAGCGATCGCATCGTAGCCGCCGCGGTTGAGCCAGCGGCTGTCCTGGTTCCCGCGGCAGAGGTGGAGCCCGAAGGTGATCTGTGGGAAGCCGGCGATCACGGCGTTGTCCAGCTCGATACCCCGGCTCAGCCAGCGGTCCAGGGGCCAGCCCTGACCCTCGTAGAAACTGCGCGTCTCCGGTTCGAGCATGGCGGTGTAGTGGGGGGCGTCCAGCTGGATGTAGGTAGCGCCGAGGCGGACGAGCTCGGCCACCTCCTGCCGCAGGATGTCCACGACGTCGGCCAGGAAACTGTCAAGGGTCGGGTAGGCCGCCCGCGAGCGGTCCGCTGACCAGAAGTTGGCCCACAGGCTCGGGCTCGGCAGGGTCACCTTCGCCGTCCGCGTCGTGCGCTCCCGCAGGTAAGCGAACTCCGCTGCCGAGAGGTAACGCCTGCGGACGAGCTTGTCCACCACTCCCAGATCGCCCGGCCGCTCCACCGCCCGGTCACCCACCACCGCGTCGCCGTGCCATCCCCCCCAGAGGAACGCGTCCATGTCCCAGGCGCCGAAGCCGTCGACCGCCTCGACCATCTGAGCCTGGAAGGAGAGCCGGCGCATCTCGCCGTCGGTGACGCCCTCGAGGCCGACCTGTTCCTGCAGGGCCACCGCCGCGTCAACGGCCCGGTCCTCGACCGCCTCGAGCTCCGCCGCGGTGATCTTTTCCGTAGCGCGGCGCTCCCGGGCTTCGAGCAGCCACGATGGGCGCAGCAGGCTCCCGACGACGTCGGCGTGTGCGGTCATCATCTCGCAGCCACCTGCCTGCACTCCGTACTGTTCGTGCCTCGCCTGGGCAGAATAGTCAACCAATGTTGCAGGCCTGTCGATAGACATCGGGCTTCGCTTCGGGGCTCTCGACTCAGCCTCGGTCCGGCCCCTTGACGCCCGGGGAAGAACCGAGCAGAATGCAGCGTAGTTGCCAAACTCGTCCGGGTCCGTGAAATGCTCGAGCTAGCGCTGCTCTTCCTCGGGATCATCGCCGCGCTCGGCGTGATCATCAAGATAGCGGTACGTGCAGCGGGAGTGCCTCGCCAGTTCTGCGCGAACCGCAAAGCCTCCCGCTTCGAGCAGCTCAGCGTGCCGCAGCAGGGGGCTCTACTACTGCAGTATTTCCGGCACCACGAGGGCCGGGACCCGGACCGGAGCGCCATGTTCGCCTGCCAGAGCTGCATGACAGTCTACGACGACTTCTCCGGTGAGAAACGCTCGATGGATATTGACGCCCTCGGCGTCGTAGCCCGCAGTTTCTGCAAGGTCTGCAATCAGCTCATCCAGGACTGCAACCCGTCGAACAGCAACATCGAGTGCACTCGCAGCGGCACGCGGTTCCAGGTCCACGAGAAATCGGGATTCAGGATTCTCATGCCGCCCGCCGGTGCCACCATCCTGCACCGTTGCCGCAACGTCGGAGGAATCGCGTGAACGAGCCCGCACCCATCGATCTGCTTGTCACGAACGGCACCGTGATCACCGTCGATGCCGAGCGCCGCATCTTCGCCGACGGCGCCGTCGCCGTGAGCGGGGGCGCCATCATCGAGGTCGGCCAGAGCACCGACCTGAAGCAGGCCTACGCCGCCGAGCGCGTGATCGACGCCCGCGGCGGGGTCGTCCAGCCGGGCTTCGTCGATTGCCACGTGCACATGTCCCAGCACCTCGGGCGCGGCACCATCCCCGACACCTGGCCGGAGGAGCGGGAGCACGACCAGTGGCTGCCCTACTGGACCAGCATGGACGAGGAAGACGCCCGCTGCTCGGCTATGCTCTCCTGCCTCGAGATGGTGCGCAACGGCACCACCCTGTTCTGCGACAGCGGCGCCCGCTTCTCCGGCGAGCAGAACGCCGATATCGCCAACCAGGTCGGACTGCGGGGCATGGTCGGCGAGGTCTGCTGGGACCGGCCGCCGCACGAGGCGGTGGGGGTCGGCGATACCGACGCCTGCGTCCGGCGCCTGGAACGCCTGGTGCAGGCCCTGCCGCCCGGGCCCGAAACCCGGGTCTGGGCCGGCGTCGGCATCTCCGGCATGGGCGCGTGCAGTGACCGACTCATCGTCGCGGCCAAGCAGGTGGCTGGGCGTCACGGCGTGGCGATGGAGATGCATCAGTCGTTCGGCGACGGCGACGTCGCGCGATTCCGGCAGCAGGGAAGCGGCAGGGAAGCGGTGGAGCACCTCGGCAAGCTGGGCGTGCTGGGACCGGACCTGATCCTCATCCACATGATCCGCACTCAGGCCGTTGAGGTCCCCCTTCTCGCCGCCAGCGGCACCCACGTGGTGCACTGCCCGGCGGCGTCGACGCGAGTGGCCATGAGCGCCTCGCGCGTCGGGCGTTTCCCCGAGATGGTCGATGCCGGCGTCAACGTGGCCCTGGGCTCGGATTCGGGGAACTACTCCGACTATTTCGACGTCGGGCGGCAGGCCTACCTGGCCGCCACCCTCCACCGGGAGGCGCGGGGCGAGATGCCCACCATCACCGCCGAGGCGGCGCTGGAGATGGCCACGCTCAACGGTACCCACGCCCTGGGTGTCGACGATCGGCTCGGCAGTCTCGAAGCCGGCAAGCAGGCCGACATCGTCGTGCACGCCTACGACCGGCCGGAATGGCGCCCGTGTCTGGACCCGGTGAACAGCCTGATCTACAGCGCCCAGTCCACCGGCGTGCGCACGGTCATCGTTCAGGGGGAGGTAATTCTCGAGGACGGCCGGTTTACCCGGGTCGACGAAGAGGCCGAGTACCGCCGCATCGACCAGGCGGCGCGGTCCCTGTACGAGCGGATGGGGTGGCAGCCACAGGACCGCTGGCCGGTCGTCGGCCGTGCCTGAGCCGGCTACCGGCCCGACCCATCACGTCAGCGCAACCAGCAGACCCCGGACACCGATGCCGCCCATGGCTAGCTCAGGCTCACCGCCTGACGTGCAGCCCGGCGCCTACTTGTCGGCGGCCAGCATGCCGCCCACCGCCCAGTTCTCCTTCTCCACGTCCTCGATCACCACGTAGACGCCCTCCGGCTTGGCGTTGCAGATCTTCGCGAGCGAATCGGTAATCTCCTTGGCCAGCTCCCGCTTCTGCTCGATCGAGCGACCGGCCAGCATCTGCACGTTCACGTAAGGCATCGCATCCTCCTTTGTTGGGGTGTTGAACGACAGGTCTTCGGCAGCTTCCCGTCGACTGCCGACAAGTTAGAGCGTCCCGCAGCGGCAAACCAGATCGGCCAACCAGGTGTCAGAGGGCTCGCTCCCGGCGCTCGATGTCCCGGACGATAAAGCGATTGCCGCGGCGCACGAAGTCGGCGAGAGCCTCCCGCGGCGTCAGCTGGCGCGACATGGCCGCCTGCAGGGACGCCCTGGTCATGTTGACCAGCGGAATCCCGTATCCCTGGATCCCGTCCCGCGTCCCGTACTTGGTCACCCGCAGGACGTATTGCTGGAAGGGGTCGTCCTCCCACACGTCGCTGGCCGAGTGCCGCGTCGGCAGCGCCGTCATCGCATAGGCCGCCTCCCGCTCGTGCTTCGTGTTGGTCATGAACTTGGCGAGCTCGATCACCAGCTCCCGCTTGCGTGGGTCGCTCTGCCGGAAGACGCACGGCGAGTCGGCGACCACGAAGACGCGCGGTTCCACTCCGGGCAGGCTCGGGTACATCATTGGGTAGAGCTCGACGATGCCCGGGTCGAGGGCGCCGGTTTCCAGGGCCCGCCGGTGTGCCACGAGCGTACCGTGGTGGCCCATGCGCATCGCCACCCGCCCCTGGTTCCACATGTCCTCGACGTCGTTGTTGCGCAGGCCGGCGCTGCCCGGCGGCACCACCCTGTGCTCATGCTCGAGGTCGACGATGAACTGCAACGCCGCCACCGCCTCGTCGCTGGCGATCGTCAGGCTGTCTCCGTCCGCGTTGAACATCGTCGCCCCATGTCCCCAGAAGAACGGCATCTGCTGCTGCTGCGGCGCGCTGCGCTGGAAGGGCAGGGCGAAGCCATAGACGTCGATCGCGCCGTCCCCGTCCCGGTCGAAGGTGGTCGCCCTGGCCGCATCCAGGAACTGGTCGAAGGTCCAGAGCCGGTCGCCCTCGCTCGGCAGCAGGTGCGCGGCCTCCCGCTCCCGGAAGATCTGGAGGTTGGCCGTCAGGTAGCGGCTGCCGCCGATGAAGGGGAGAAAGTAATGTCTGCCCTCGTAGGCGCTGAACTCGTAGAAGGGTCCGAAGTCAGCGATATCCTCTTCGTCGAGGTAATCGTCAAACGCCTCGAGCAGGCCGAACCTGGCGTACTTCAGGGCGATGCCGGAGGTGCTGACCATGATGTCCGGAGGCAGACCGGAGGCAACCGCGATCTCGAGCTTCTGGAAGCCGGTGATCCAGTCGAGCACTTCGATCTGGAAGTCTATCGTCAGCTCCGGATACAGTGCGGCGAAGTCTCGGGTAACCTTGGCGTACCAGTCCCGGTAGGTGTAGAGCGCGCGCCGCGGATCGTCGAGCGGCACGCCGTCCAGTTCGTGACCGGTGATGCCCAGCCAGGTATCCTGCGTCCACAACGTGATCGTGAACTGCCGGTCGTCGGCCACCTGGTCGACGCCGGCGCAACCGGCCGCGGCCAGCGCCAGTACGGCCAGGAGGCAGAACAGGGCAGCGCGGGTGGGCGTCGCGGCGTGGAAGTTGGCGGTCATGCGTGGTCCGGTGGGTTGGGTATGCCGTGGCTCGCGGGAGCGTCCCGGGTTTGCCCGGCATTCGGGGAAACTTCTATAATTCCGCCTGGCTACGGTAGACTCGGACCAGAGCGATCGCCCCAGGAGAGAGATTGGAATGACGCCATTTCAGGAGAGCCTGCAGGGCTGCATGCCCGCACTGTTGACCCCGCTGGACAAGAATTTCGCCGTCGACGCGGAGGCCTTGCGCCGCTGCACTCGCCGCCTCCTCGAAAACGGCTGCCGCGGCGTGGTCGTGCTCGGCACCTCCGGGGAGTTCGCCGGCATCGACGACGATCAGCGCGAGACGGCGATCCGCGCCGTAGTCGACGAGGTGGCCGGAGCCGCGCCGGTGATGGTCGGCTGCGGCCAGCCCAACGTCCACCGCACCCACGAGCAGGTGCGCGCCGCCGCCGACCTGGGAGCCGACGGCCTGCTGGTCAACCCACCATTCTATTACCCGATGACCCAGGACGAGGTCGTCTCCTTCTTCGCCGACCTGGTGGAAGTTTCATCGCTGCCCCTGCTGCTCTACAACATCCCGCCGCTGACCAAGGTGACGGTAGAACCGGCGACCCTGCCCCGGCTGGAGCAGGTGGGCGTGCAGGGCACCAAGGACAGTTCCGGCATCCCGGCCAACTCCCTCGCCTATCTCAGGGCGCTGGCGCCGGAGTCCGACTTCCGGGTAATCGTCGGCGGCGAGACCTTCTTCCTCCACCTGCTCGACGCCGGCGTCTGCGGCACCACCGGCCTGATGCCAAACGTCACGCCGCAGCTGACGGTCCGCATCCACGCGGCCTGGCAGGCCGGAGATTATGAGGCCGGCATGGCGGCGCAGCACCGGGCCAACACCTTCGCCACCGCCTTCCGGCCCCTGCACGAGTTCCTGCCGGCCGCCGCCAAGGCGGTCCTTAGTCGCATCGACCTCCTGGAGAAGTGGGTGGCGCCGCCCAAGACCGCGCTCAGCGAGGAGGCCGCCGATCACGCCTTCGAGACCGTCAGGGAATTTCTGCCGGAGTTCGAAATCCCCGGAGAGGAGAATTGAACCCGTGCCCATCGTCCGGCCCGATTTTCCCGACGATACCCAGCGCCCGGCCTACCACTTCGTGGCGCCGCGCAACTGGCTGAACGCCCCCAACGGCAACTTCTACTGGGACGGCACCTACCACCTCTTCTACCAGTACCGGGATGTGCCTCACAACGAGGGCACCGACGGCTTCGGCATCTGGGCCCACGCCGCCACCGAGAATTTCATCGACTGGGTCGACTACCCGCATGCTTTCATCGGCAACCCCGACGGTCCCGATTACGTCGGCTGCTGGAGCGGCGGCCACATCCTCCACGGCGGCACCCACTACCTGGTCTACTGGGGCAACCGCGGCGGCATGTGCATGGGCACGAGCTCCGACGGCTTCCGCACCTGGCAGAAGCACGAGCGCTACCCGTTCATCGCCGCCCCGACCGAGGATGACGAGTGGTTCCTGCACGACCCCACCCTCTGGCACGACGGGGACTGGATCTACCTGTGCAGCGGCTGGCAGATCGGCGAAGCCCGAGGCATCGGGACATCGAAAGACGCCGGCTTCATGTTCCGTTCGCGGAACATGCTCGACTGGGAGTACACCGGCCTGTTCTACGAGCCGGGCGAGGAGAGCGACCTCGCCGTGCCCGACTTCTTTCCGTTCGGCGACACCCACATGCTGCTGTTCGCCAGCCACACCCGCGGCGCCCAGTACTACCTGGGCAGCTACACCGACGGCAAGTTCACCCCCGAGCAGCACGGCCGCATCAACTACACCATCTGCGACCCGGATCCGGGGATGCAGATCAGCGGCGACCTGATCGCCCCGCGCAGCTGGGAAACGCCCGACGGCCGGCGCATCATGATCGCCTGGATCGCCGAAGGCCGCGATTCCGAGGCGATGAAGACGGCCGGCTGGTCAGGGATCATGTCGATCCCGCGGGTGCTGTGGATGGGCGACGACGGCACCGTGCGCACCGGTCCGGTGCGCGAGCTCGAGGCGTTGCGCGGCGAGCATGTCGGGCTGGCGGCTCAATCCACCGATGGCGCCGAACTCACCATAGAGGGTGTCGCCGGCGACCGCCTCGAGCTGGTCGCCGAGATCGACTGCGGTAGCGCCCGACAGGTTGGCTTGAAATTCCGCTGCTCGCCGGACGGATCCGAGCAGACCGTCGTCACCATCGACCGCGATACCCGCGAAGCGGTGCTGGACGTAGCCTCGTCCAGCGCCGACGACAGCCTGACCGGCCTGTTGCCGCAGCAGGCCGCCTACGCACCCGACGGCGGAACCGTGCAGCTGCGCGCCTTCCTGGACGCCTCGGTGATCGAGGTTTTCGTCGACGACCGCCTCTGCCTCACCAAGCGCATCTATCCGACGCGGGCCGACAGCTCCGGCGTGCGCTTCTTCGCGGCTGGAGGTAAAGCCAGCCTGCGGCGGTTCGACTGCTGGCAGATGGGGGTCTCCACCTACACCAGCTTCGACCAGGCGGCCGAGTAGCTCTCCGAATTAGTCCCGATCGACCTGGTGCGGCTTCCGTGGACCTGGCCTCCGGGTCCTGGATCCGCGGGTGGTAAGCCGCTACTGCTGGTATCCCTGACCCCGAGATCCGTGGGCGTTGGGCAGAGTCGGCGCCCTTACTTCCACCATGCCTCCCCGGCCTCTGAGCCAAGCTGATCGAACGAGTGGCCAGCCATCGCCGCCGCCGGATCCAGGATGCAGCCGGCCGCCACCAGCCGGTCCTGCAGTTCGCCGACCCGCACCTCCCGACTGCCAACTCCGGCTGCCACCGCCATCGCCGCCGCCGTTCCGGCGGCCTGCCCCATGCCCATGGCGTTGGCCGTGACGCGGCTGGATGCCAGCGCCTCGGATGTCGCGGAGTGGCAGCGGCCGGGGACCCAGAGATTGTCCATGCCCTGCGGCAGTAGGGTCCGGTAGGAGATGTCGTACGGGGGCACCATGGGCATGGAGTGATAGCCCGACTCGGTCTGGGGATGGCGGTCGATCCGCCAGGCCCCCAGCACCACCACATCCTCCTGGCGCCGCGCCTGGCGGATGTCGTCGCCGGTGAGGGTGCAGTCGCCGACGATGCGCCGCGACTCCCGCGCCCCGGCCGTGGGCCCGCTGGTGAGGAAATAGGCGTCGGCGAACTCCGGCAGCGCCTCCTTCCACAGCTCGAACATGGTCCAGGCGTCGCGGCGTCCCTGGATCTCGGCATTGGTCCAGTCGCGGGGATCGGTGGCGTCCCCCGGGGTCCGGATGGTATTGAAGTAGATGTCCCGACCCGAGAACGTCGCCGGCCACGGGCCGCCGTAGGATCCAATCCGTCCCTCGGCGCGGGCCTTCTCCAGGACCGCCGCGCATCTGCGGCGCAGCTCGAACGTGAGCTCGACGAAGCCGATGCGGAAATGCAGGCTCATCGGCTGCAGCGACTCCGCCTTCTCGTACGGGCATCCGGCCCAGGCCGCCACGTCGCCGTCGCCGGTGGCGTCGATAACCACCTTCGGCCGCACGGCGACGAGCCCGTCCTTGTTGCTGACCACCACCGTCTCTATACGGTTGCCGCGCGCGATGACGTCGGCGACCTGGGAGTGCAGCAGGAGCTCCACTCCCGCCTCGACCAGCACGTCATCGGCCGCCTTCTTGAACAGCTCCGGGTCGGTTTTCGGGATGAGGCGGTCCGGGTGTTTCTCCACCTCGGTGAAGTCGCCGTTGACGTTGTAAACCTGGTCGGCGGCGGTCCCGGGAGCCACGACTCCCATGCGCTCGAGCATCTCGAACACCAGGCCGCCGACGACTGGCCGGCCGGTGCCCTCGTAGACGAACCCGTCGAAGGCCGAGCCGATGATGTTGGTGAAGAAGCCGCCGGCGAAACCCATCCGGTCGACGGCCATCACCGACGCGCCGTTGCGGGCGGCGGCGACCGCGGCGCCGATGCCGGCGAGACCGGTGCCGCAGACCAGCACGTCCGGTGTGGCGGTGACCGGCAGGAGCTTGTTATAGGCAATCGTCGACATCGTCATCCTCCCTCTCAATCTCCTTTGCGCTGTTCAGTACCAGAAGGCGTTGGTCCAGGCCCGGCGCCCGAACTCGTCACGGACGATCACCCGCATCCAGGGGCTGGGCCAGTTGCGGGTCAGGCGGCACTCGGTAATCCCCTCGCCCCCCTGGCTCTTCGATTCGCCGTCCGCACCCACCATCATGATGCGGGACACCGGCGAGCAGACCACCTCGACCGTGTCCGGGGGGATGATGTTCACTGCCTCGATGGTGGGACCGGTGCTGGCGTAGTAGTGGCCGGCGCGCACCGCCTGCATGATCGCCGGCGGCGACAGCTCCTCGCTCTTGACCCAGATCCAGCCCAGCCCGAAGTCCTGGCGGAAAGACTCGAAGTGGGCGTCGTCGGCCGCGGTGACCAGGTAGTGATCCCCCCGCTGAAACAGCAGGTCGGCGACGTACCACCCGTCTCCCTTGTCGACGCAGTCGGCCACGCCGTTGTAGATCTCGATCGCCTGGACCGGTCCCAGGCTGCGGATGGATTCCGGGCTGAGGAAGGAATGGTGCGGATGCACGGCGATGGCGAACGCCCCAGTTGCCAAGGCCCGCGCCGCGATCTCGGGCCCGGTCTCTCCCTCGCGCCACGGCTCGAAGTCCAGCGGCAGGTCCAGGGCGACCACGTCCCACTTCAGGTCCGAGCCGGCGATCGGTGCATGCAGCTCGGCGCCGATGATGGTGGTGAAACTGTCGGTGCGGAACGGCCGGGTATCGACTATGGGGTAGTCGAATTCCTGCAGAAAATGGTCGGTGATCGCCAGGAAGCTGTAGCCGGCTTCCCGGTAGCGGCGACAGACCTCCTCGGGCTCCAGCTCGCCGTCGGAGGCGGTGGAGTGCGTATGGATGTTGCCCTTCAGGAAGGTACCGGGCTTGTCGAACGGCAGTCGCTTCATGCGCTGAGCGCCACAGTTCGTCCGCGCGCCGCGGATGCCGATGACAGGTATCCGACGGGGGCCGAACGCTTGTGGAAATGTGGATAGTTGCGGCCGATGCGGGCTCTTTGTCTTCGCATTCCTCCGCTCCTTCGCAGTTTGTGGCAGTTATCTACTGCCTCGCGTTCCAGGAACGTTGTGATAAAACGGCATTGCCGTCGATTGAGGCAACAGATAACCACGTGACTCACTGCAGCACAGGGAGCGGCCACGCCGCGAACCTTGTTGACCACGCCGGTTGCGCCCGCCATCTTTGCGCGCGCGGCCAACAGCCACCCCCGCACGAGGATCAGACATGCGCGCCATCATGGTGATGTTCGACTCGCTGAACCGCCACATGCTCCCGCCCTACGGCTGTGACTGGATTCACGCCCCGAACTTCGACCGCCTAGCCAAGCGCACTGTCACCTTCGACAACAGCTACATATGCTCCATGCCCTGCATGCCGGCGCGGCGCGACCTGCATACCGGCCGCCCCAACTTCCTGCACCGAGCCTGGGGACCGCTGGAGCCTTTCGACGACTCCGTGCCGCGCCTGCTGCGGCAGAACGGCGCCTCCTCCCACCTGATCAGCGATCACTACCACTACTGGGAAGACGGCGGCGCCACCTACCACACCCAGTACGAGACCTGGCAGTTCTGCCGCGGCCAGGAGGGGGACCCCTGGATGGGGCAGGTGGCGCCGATGCCTCCCGAGACACCATACGGCCAGAACGCGTCGACCACGGCAATGGTGGCGCAGGACCGCATCAACCGCCAGTTCATGCGGAGTGAGGGGGGGCAGCCCCAGACCAGGACCTTCGCGGCCGGCCTCGACTTCCTCCGCCGCAACGGCGGCGACGACAACTGGTTCCTGCAGATCGAGACCTTCGATCCCCACGAGCCCTTCTTCACCCAGCGCCACTACCAGGACCTCTACCCGGAGCTGATCGGCGATCGCGCCCTCGGGCTGATGGACTGGCCGCGCTATGGTCCTGTCGAGGAGCCGCCCGAGATCGTGCGGCAGTGCCGCGGTCACTACGCCGCCCTGCTGAGCATGTGTGACGCCCGCCTCGGCGATATCCTCGACGAGATGGACCGCCAACAGCTGTGGGAGGACACCATGCTCGTGGTCTGGACCGACCACGGCTTCCTGTTGGGCGAGCACAACCTGTGGGCCAAGGGCCAGATGCCGTGGTACCGCGAGCAGGCCAACACTCCGTTCTTCGTCTGGGACCCGCGCTGCGGCATCAGCGGCGAGCGCCGCGCCAGCCTCGTTCAGCCCTCGATCGATCTCGGCCCTACCCTGCTCGATTTCTTCGGCATGGAGCCCACGGCGGACATGCTTGGCAGACCGCTGGCCGCCACCGTCGCCAGCGACGCGGCGGTACGCGAGGCCGGCCTCTTCGGCAGCCACGGCGGCCAGGTCAACGTCACCGACGGACGTTACGTCTACATGCGCGCTGCGGCCGACGAGAGCAACGGTCCGCTCTACAACTACACCCTGATGCCGACCCACATGCGCGGCTCTTTCCCGCCCGACGAAATAGCAACTGCCGAGCAGGTGGAGCCATTCTCCTTTACCAAGGGCTGCCGGCCGCTGCGGACCGTGGTAGACCGGCCGTCCCCGCAGCACAAGTACGGCACGCTCCTGTTCGACCAGGAGACCGATCCGCAGCAGCAGGAACCGCTGCAGGAGCCGGTTGTCGAGACCCGGATGGTCGGACACCTGCGCGACCTGATGCAAGAGTGCGACGCGCCCGAGGAACAGTACCGGCGCCTGGGACTGTGAGCGACAGCAGCACAGCCGGTCGCGACCGGGCCAAGGTGCGCGTCGGCGTCCTCTACCCCTCCTACGGCGCCGAAGACGACTTCGCCCGGCTCGCGCGCTTGGTGACACCACCGACCGAGACCGTCGTCGTCCACACCGGCGGCACCGACCGCCACGAGCCCCATATCGGCCGCGAGATCGGCGGCAGCAAATACCTGCTTCCTGGTGCCCGCAAGCTGGCTCTGCACAACGTCGACGTCTGCACCTGGGCGTGCACGAGCGGCAGCTTCACCTTCGGCCTGGAGGGGGCCCGCGGGCAGGTGGCCGAGATCGCCGAATACCTGGACGTTCCGGCGTCGAGCACTTCCCTCGCCTTCGCCAACGCAACGCTGGCGCTGGGCGGTCGCAAGGTGTCAGTCGCCGCCACCTATCCTCAGGAGCATGCCGCGTCGTTCTGCGCCTTCCTGGAGGAGGCGGGAATCCAGGTAGTGCACCTGGGCGCGATGGGGGTGTGGACCGGAATCGAGGTGGGAGAGGTCGAGCGCCCGGCCGTCCTGGAGTTCGTCGCGGCCAACGACCACGCCGACGCCGATGCGCTGCTGGTCCCGGACACCGCTCTGCACACCGTCGCTTTCCTCGACGAGCTGGAGCAGACCGTCGGCAAGCCGGTCCTCACCGCCAACCAGGTCACCTGCTGGGACTGTCTCCGCCTCGCCGGCCGGCTGGAGAAGCAGGAGGGGCTCGGAACACTTTTCGCCCACCTGCCGGTTGCGGACTCGATCACCTACTGACACCTCACACCGCCGGCATCCCACCGCGAGGAGCACCGCCCCATGCCAAGACAGATCGAGCTCACCCTCACTAGGCGCAACGTCACCTGCACCGCCGAGCTGCTGGACGACCTGGCCCCCCGCACCTGCGAAGCGATCTGGGAGGCGCTGCCACAGGAAGGTGACGCCTTCCACGCCAAATATGCCAGCAACGAGGTCTACACCCTCGTCCCGCCCTTTGCCGACCCACCGCTGCCGCTGGAAAACCCCACGATGACGCCGATCACCGGCGACCTGCTCTATTTCTACTTCGCCCCCGGCCTGATCCCGCGCCCCGATGTCCGCGCCCAGTCCCAGGACACCGGGCTGGTCGACCTGGCCATCTTCTACGGCCGGGACAACCTGCTGATCTCGCCTCAGCTGGGCCCGATTCAGGGGTGCCGCTTCGGCTCGGTGACGGAAAACCTGGAGGCCATGGTCGAGGCCTGCGACTCGATCTGGCGGGAGGGGTTCGCCGGCGAGCGGCTGCGCTGGACGCGGGTGGAATAAGAACAGCTGTGCCCAGGTCTTAGCTTCATACACGCGACCGATACGAGCCGTGAGTCCCACGGCCGTACCCGCCGCTGACACTTCAGGAGCACGCAGATGAACTGGCAGGAGGTACTTCCCGAGGTCTATCTATACCGCGACAGCTGCAACGTCTACGCCGTACGCGGCCCAGACGGCATGCTGATCGTCGACGCCGGCACCGGGCGCTGGCTCCAGCACCTCGACGAGCTGCCGGCGCGTCCCGCAGCGCTGGCCCTCACCCATTTTTTCCGCGACCACGCCGCCGGGGCCGCAGCCGCGGCGCACGCCGGCATCCCGGTCCACGTCGGCGCTTGCGAGGAAGAGATCATCGCGGATCCCCTGCAGCACTTCCGCCAGCGCGAGACCTACATCATCTACGACAACCAGTGGGACCTTTTTGCGCCCATCGAGCCAACACCGATTGCCGGTGTGCTCCACGACTACGACACGGTGAGCCTGGCCGGTATGGAGGTGCAGATCCTGCCCCTGTCCGGAGTGACCACCACCCAGATCGGACTCTGTGTCGAGAGAGAGCAACGCGGCCGGGTCGTCTTCTGCGGTGAGGCCATCCACTCGCCCGGCCGCCTCGCCCGGGTCGCGCCGCTCCAGTACAACTACAACGACCTGCCCGGCGCCATCCATGCCTACGACTCGGCCCGCCGACTGCGCCAGAGCGACATCCACGCGCTACTCCCCAGCCTCGGAAACCCGATCGTCGACGCCGTCGACCCGGCCCTGGAGCAGCTGCAGGAGTCGCTGCGTTACCTAGTGGAGGACCGACCGGGCATGACCGAGCTGCTCGACCAGACCGAATCGGACGACCTGGTGAAGGTTACCGACCACGTCTACATGGCTACCCGCAGCGGCTCGATCAACTGGTTCCTGGTGAGCGAAACCCGCAAGGCGCTGGCTATCGACTTCGGCTACCGCCAGCCATCCCTGTCGGCCAACTACCCCAAGCGCCACAGCCGGCGCGCCGACCTGCACAGCATCGAGGCGCTCAAGAGCAGGTTCGGCATCGACGGGATCGACGTGGCCCTGATCAGCCATTTCCACGACGACCACGTCTGCGGCGTGCCCCTGCTGCAGCGGCTCTTCGACACCCAGTGCTGGGCGGCCGCCAATTTCGCCGACCTGCTCGCTGACCCATCCGCACACTGTTTTCCCTGCACCTGGCCCGAGCCGCTGCGGGTCCACCGGCGCATCGGGCTGGACGAGGTGGTGGACTGGGAGGGCTTCCGCTTCCACTTCGCCCCGATGAGCGGCCATACCCGCTTCGCCGCCCTCATCGGCTTCGAGGCCGACGGCAAACGCTACGCCCACACCGGCGATCAGTACTTCTTCCAGAAAGGGGTCGACGGCTGGAGCGACAACGTGATCACGCAGAACCACGTTTATCGCAACGGCGCCCTGCTCGACGGCTACGACCAGAGCGGGCAATGGCTGCTGGACTGGCGTCCCGACGTCATCATCTCCGGTCACCAGCCGCCGATGCACACCGACGACGACTTCTTCCGTCTGATCGAGGCCTACACGGAGCAGTACCGGGGCATGCACCGGCGCGCCATGGTGCTCGAAGAGGAGGAGACCCACTTCGACCTCGACAGCTGGGGCGGCTGGATTTGGCCCTACCGCACAGTAAAACCGGGACCGGAACCGGTGAATTTGACGGTCACCGTGCGCAATCCGTATCCGCGCGGTGCGACGCTGGAGGTGAAGCTGGAGGGGCCCGAGGGCTGGTCGGGAACCGGAGCAACCCTGTCTGCCGGGCCGCGGGAGGAGGTCTCCTGCCAGCTGCAGATCACGCCGGCGGGTGCGTGTCGCCGCCAACCTGTAGCAGTCGACCTGGTGGCCGACGGCCGGCCGTTCGGACAGGTCGCCGAGGCGCTGGTGACCGTGGGCGGCGATAGATTCTGAGATCGCGTAGCGCGTGCAGATCAGACGCTGTCTGGCACCCTTGGTCGGTTGCAACGAGCAAGGGTCGAATTACTTTTCAGGGGTGTCACCCATGGAAGAGCTAGCGTCACACGCGCTTTGCGCGAAGCGCTAAGTAGAATCGAGGAACAGGAGATGAGTCGGAGGCTCAACGACGACCAGGTTCAGCAGTTCCGCGAGGACGGCTACTGTTCCGTGGCCGAGTTCCTCACCGCTGCCGAGGTCGAGGAGATCTGCACCGAGATCACCGCGATCGTCGAACGCTACCCGGACGATGGCGGCATGGTGCAGCTGGAGCCGGCCGTGGCCGCCGGCGAGATCTCGCCTGAGCGAACCGAGCTTGGTGTCCGCAAGCTGATGAGCATGGCGACGCAGAATCCCCTCTTCCGCCGCATCGGCTTCCACCCGAACGTGGTAGGCATCGCAAGACAGCTGCTTGGTCCGGACTTTTCCCTGCTGCAGAGCATGGCGCTGATGAAACCGCCGCGCTTCGGCACGCCCAAGGTGTGGCACCAGGACAACGCCTACTTCGGCCTGGAGCCGGCCGACGTCTTCGGTTTCTGGGTCGCCTGCGACGATGCCGACATCGACAACGGCTGCATGCACCTGGTCCCCGGGTCGCACCAGGCGGGCACCAGGCCGCATGCCGGCAGCAGCGACCTGCTCGGATTGCTGGATCAGCCCGACCCCGGGCAGGTGGTGCCGGTCCCCCTGCGCGCGGGCGACGCCCTGGTCTTCAGCGCCGAGATCTTCCACCACACGCCGGACAACACTACCAACCGCCGGCGCCGGGCCCTGCAGTACCACTACGCCGCCCGCCACTGCCGCCGGCGCGGCGAGGAAGAGGCGGCTCGATCGTTGGGGGAGATCGTCGTGGCCGGCGTCGGCGCCGAACAGCCATAGCTCCGACCCTGGTTGCCAATCCACCAGGCATCCGTACTGTCTCGCCAGGGAACACCGAACAACCCACCTGAGAACGAGCCATGTCTATCCGCCCGGTCAAACAGATCATCGAGTCCAAACCCGTGGTCGAGGGCGCCGGCGTCCATCTGCGCCGGGCCTTCGGCTTCGGCGACACCACAGACTACGATCCCTTCCTGCTGTTCGACGACTTCCGCAACGAGAATCCCAACGACTACCTGGCCGGCTTCCCGTGGCACCCGCACCGGGGCATCGAGACCATCACCTACGTGCTCTCCGGCACGGTCGAGCACGGCGACAGCCTGGGCAACCGGGGCGCGCTCGGGGCCGGGGACATACAGTGGATGACGGCAGGCAGCGGCATCCTGCATCAGGAGATGCCCAAGGGAGATCACGACGGCCGTATGCACGGCTTCCAGCTCTGGGCCAACCTGCCCGGCTCGCTGAAGATGACGACACCGCACTACCAGGACGTCCCTGCAGCTGAAATCCCGGCCGTGACCGACGACGACGGCACCACGGTCCGGGTCATCTGCGGCAGCTTCTGGGGCCGGAGCGGTCCGGTCGACGGCGTCGCCGCCGAGCCGCGCTATCTCGATGTCACCGTGCCGCCGGGCAAGCGCCGCACCCTGCCGGTTGAGACCAACCGGCACGCCTTCGCCTACGTGTTCGAGGGTGCAGGCAGCTTCCGCGACGCCTCGGCGCCACAGCCGGTCGCCACCGAGCAGATCGATGAAAGCGGCATAACGCTGGAGGAGGCCGGCAACCGCTCTCTGGTACTCTTCGATGCCGGGGACGAGGTTACGGTGCAGGCCGGCGAGGCGGGGATCCGCTTCCTGCTCGTGTCCGGGACGCCGCTGGAAGAGCCGGTGGCCTGGCGCGGCCCGATCGTGATGAACACTCAGGAGGAGCTGCGGCAGGCTTTCTCCGAACTCCAGAGCGGCACCTTCATCCGCTCTTGAAGGTGGTTCCGGTTTCCGCCCACTGCGCCGCGTAGGCGTCGACGAACGGGGCGAGGAATTCCCGCGTCGCCGGCTCCACACCGTCGAGGTAACCTTCGTCGGCGAACCAGGGCTGGTGGGAGAAGTAATCGTAGCGCGGCAGCGACGAGCGGGTGTAGGTGAGCATGTAGGTGCGCCGCAGCTTGTCGGCATGGTAACGACCGCGATGGAGGCCGTAGGGATTGAACGCCACCGCGTCGCCCGGTTCCAGCTCGATCCGCACTGCTCCCGGCATGGCGTTCGAGCGGCTGTTGCTGCCGCCGTCGGCGCGGCGGATCTGGAACTCCTCGTCGGTGTCCCAGCGCCGGTGCGAGCCGGGCACGAACTCCACGTCGCGGCTGGCCACCAGCGCGATCTGCAGCTGGATCGCCTCGCCTGAATTCTGACTCGCCGCCACCGACTCCTTCTCCTCCTCCACGTCCGGTTTTTGGAACTGGCTGTCCCGGTGCCAGCTGCCGTCCTGGCTCGTCTGCTGCGGGTTCATGAACAGACTCGTGCAGCGGAACAGCGGCTGCTCGCCTAGGATCGCGGCGCACACCTCGAGAACGCGGGGATCGGCGATGGAATCGAGAATCTCCAGCAGCCCCGAACGGTCGTTGGCGAAATAGGCGGGATGGTTGAGGTGGCGCATGGATTGGGCATCCTCGCGGGCGCCCTCGGCCCGGGACTGCGGATCCCTGATTCGCCACTGGCGCAGCACCTCCTCGCACACGCCGAGGAGACTGTCGACCCGCCGGATGTCGAGCAATCCGCGCGCGACGACGTAGCCGTCGCCAAACCATTTTCCGGGTAGATCGTCTGACATTGGTACGGTTTCCTCTGGTGAATGCGGCTCGGCTAAGTTAATAAGGCAATGCACGAGCCCGCACAACGCGTGGGCCACCAACCTGCAGCTGATGCTCGTGACCAACATAGAAGCAGTTGCCGGCGTCGGCTGGATCGGCGAGTACGGGCAGATCGCAGTCGCCGCCATGGAGCCGGCTGGGCTCGAACGGGCAGCCAGCCTAATTGCGCGCCCCGACCGCGGACGCAGATTGGCCTTTACAGCCTACTGTTCATCGTTAAATTCCGTACGGATGCGCCGCCATTGATTGACACGGAGACCGTCATGACCCAGTTCCAACCCTCCTCGGGCCACGCCGTCGCCCACGCCGACGCCGAGACCCGTGCCACCTTCCTCATCCAGACCTACCTGAACCTGCTCGGCTCGATCTGCGCCTTCGCCGCCATCGAGATCTACCTGTTCAAGAGCGGCCTGGCCGAGTCGATCGCGATGGCCCTTATGGGCACCAGCTGGCTGCTGGTGCTGGGCGGCTTCATGATCGTCGGCTGGCTGGCCACCAGTGCCGCCCACCGCGCCACGACCATGCTGGCCCAGTACGGGGCCCTGCTCGGATTCGTGCTGGCCGAGTCGATCATCTTCGTCCCGATGCTCTACATCGCCCAGGCCTACGCTCCGGGCGTGATCGAGAGCGCCGCCACCGTCACCCTGGTCGGCTTCGCCGGCCTGACGCTCGTGGCCTTCCTGTCGCGCACCGACTTCAGCTTCCTTGGCAGCGTACTCCGGTGGGGCTTCATCATTGCCCTGGTGCTGATCGTCGCCAGCACTCTCTTCGGCTTCAACCTGGGGACGTTCTTCTCGGTCGCGATGATCGCCCTGGCCGGCGGCGCCATCCTCTACAAGACCTCCGGGATCATGCTGCACTACCCACATGACCGGCAGGTCGCCGCCAGCCTGGAGCTGTTCGCCTCGGTGGCCCTGCTGTTCTGGTACGTGCTGCAGCTGTTCTTGTCGCGGCGTTAGCAGAACACCGCCGCACCGGAAGCACCGGCAATAAAGCACCAGCGCCCGCAGTGGGCGCTGGTGCTTTGTTATTTTTGGTGTAAGCCTGGCCGCGGTATCACCGCATCAGGTACTTCTTCACCGCCTCCTCGCGCACCGTCACCCCGAGGCCCGGGCGCTCGCGTACCGCAAGGTATCCCCCTTCCTGCTCCCAGGGATCATCGACCAGCTCGTGCTGCATCGGTGACTCGTGCGGCTTCAGGTCCATGCTGACCCCGGCCTCCGAGATCGCCATCAGGTGGATGCTGGCGGCCGTGCTCAGGGCGCTGCTCCAGGTATGCATGCTGAACTCGAGGGACTCCCCCTCGATCATGCGGATGATCTCGCAGCAGCCGCTGATGCCGTGACAGCGGCCGGGATCGATCTGGACGACGTCGACACCGGCGGAACGAATCAGGTGGCGGTAGCTCTCCAGGCTCCACTCGTCCTCCCCGGTACCCACCGCCGTGGTAACGGCGGCGCGCAGGCGGGCATGCCCAGCCAGGTCGCTCGGCCGCAGGGGTTGCTCGATCCAGCGCAGGCGGTGCGGTTCCAGATCGCGGAAGCGCTGGATCGCTGTCGGCACATCCCAGATGCCGCGGGCGCCGGGCGTATCAACGACCAGCTCGCGCTCCGGGCCGATCGTCTCGCGGATGAGACCCACCAGTTTTAGGTCGCGATCCCGGTCCTGCCCGAAGACCGCTTCCGGCCGCATCCCCCAGCCGGCCTTGACGAACCGATAGCCCTGCTCGCAGAGCCAGCGGAACTCGTTCAGGGTCCAGTCGAAGTCTTCCATGTCGAAGACGAAGGAGCCCATGGCGACGACCCGGTCGCGGAGCTGCCCGCCGATCAGCTTGCTGACCGGCAGCCCCAGCAGCTGGCCCTTCAGGTCCCACATCGCCATGTCCACCGCGCTGACGCCGAAGGCGGCAATGCCCTCCGGCCCGTACCACCAGATATGGTCCATCAACTTGCGCCATAGCCTTCCCAGGTCCGTGGCCTCTTCGCCCACCAGCATGGGGGCGTAGCCCTCCTCGATGATCAGGCGGGTCGCAAGCGTCGCCTCCCTGAACTGGGAGATGCATTCGCCCCAGCCGACGTGGCCGTCGTCGGTCTCGACGCGGGCGAGGGTGATGTAGCGCTCGATGCCGCGGTAGTGCGGCTCGGGGTAGGCCAGCGGGAAGGCTTCGACGCTCCGGATCCTGCTCATCGCCGCCTCAGTCGTAGTTGCTCTTCAGGTGGTCACCCATCAGCCGGCGCTGTCGCGGCGTCGCCTGCGCCAGCAGGGCCTCGTCGAAGCGGAAGCGGTGGGGATAGGGCGGGTACTTCTGCGTGATCATGCGCTGGGCGTAGTGGACCTGCAGCAGGTAGCGGGTTTCCTCGCTGACGTTGGCCGTACCCCGGTGCCAGACCTCGCTGCGAAAGAGGACCGCGTCGCCAGCACTGCAGAGGATGCTCTCACCCGCTTTGCCCTCCCACTCCTGCCCGCCGTTGGGCCGGCGCCCGGAGAAGTGGCTGCCGGGCACGAACTGGGTCGGACCCAATTCCTCGTACATGTCGTTGAGGTAGTAGTGACAGGTGGTTATGAAGACCGGCATCTTCACCCGGGGATCGCGGCGCACGTCCTCGGGCAGGGCGATCGGCAGCCAGTCCACGTGCAGCTTCTGCGCTGGCCGGCCCGGCCCGGTGATCCAGACCGTCATGCCGATGCAGTGGCAGTCGGCGCCGTGGATCGCCTCGGCCACCTCGATGACCCCCGGCCGGTCGAGAAAGGTGGTGAACAGGCGGTCGCGGTTGAAGGCGTTGTGGATGGCAACGTGGTAGAAACCCCCGCTCTCCGGGGTATCGAAGGTGTCGTGTTCCGGATTGGCCTCGAGCCGATCCATCGTCTCGCGCATCTCGGCGACTTCATCCCGGCGCATCTGATCGGGGAAATAGACGTAACCGTCCCGTTCGATCGCGTCGACCCGGCTCTCCAGGTCGGGATAGGCCACCAGTGACAGTGCTTCTCCCACGTGGATTCTCTCTCCCCTGCTGCGGTAGCGTCCAGCGGTTTCACAGTTTCCGGCAATGTCATATGGGGCCTCGAATCTGTCAATCGGCTTGCTGCGCGGCCCGTGCATGATGATGATATTGGGGAAGTTGCTCCCGAGCCATGGCCGTCGAGGATGGTGCTGCTGCAACCGGACCAGCGCGGACTTACCCCGGTAAATTGCGCCGCGCCGTTGCCCCAACCTCGACCTGGCCGACGGCGGCTGAACCGTAGAGATTCAAGGTAAATGGCTCCCATCAGAATTGGCGTCGTCGGTTGCGGCGCCATCGCCCAGGTCCACCACCTGCCCAACCTGGCGACGCTACAGGATCTCTTCGAGGTCCCGATCGTCTGCGACCTCTCGCCGCGGCTTGCCGAAGCTGTCGCGGACCAACACCACGTACCCCGCTACGTCACCGATTACCGCGACCTGATCGCCGCCGACGTGGACGCCGTGCTGCTCTGCCATGGCGACCCCAAGACCGAGGCCGCCCTCGCCGTGCTCGAGGCCAGCAAGCACCTGTTCATCGAGAAGCCGGTCTGCTACACCCTCGCCGATGCCGACGCCATGGTTTCGGCCGCCCGCGCTTCCGGTGTCGTCGCGCAGGCCGGCTACATGAAGGCGCATGACCCGGCCTTCGAGCTCCTCGAGCAGGAGGTGCCCGCGATGGAGCCGGTCCGGTTCATCCAGGTCAACCACCTGCACACGGACAACAGCCACCACCTCGCACACTTCGGGGTCAGGCGCTTCGACGACCAGCCAGCCGCACCCCCGACGGGACGCGGCGACTCGATTTCCGAGGCACTCGGCGGCGATGTCCCCGATGCGGCAAAGCGGATCTTCCCAATCCTAGCGGGCAGCCTGATACACGACCTCTACGGGCTCAGGATTCTCTTCGAGCAACCGGAGCGAGTCGTCAGCACCGAGGTCTGGAACGACGGGTGGGGCGTGACGACGATACTGGAATACGGCTCCGGCGCCCGCTGCGTCGCCACCTGGGTCGAGCTGCCGGGGATCAGGGAGTTCGTCGAGACCCTCGAAGTCTACGGCGACGACCGCGGCGCCATCCTCTCCTACCCCACCGGCTTCGCCCGCGGCATTCCCTCGACCCTCGAGATCCGCGGCGTCGACGCCAGCGGGCACTCCTTCCGCCAGCAGCCGTTCATCGACTGGGAGATCCCGTTTGCGCGGGAGCTGCGGCACTTCCACGCCTGCATCACTGGCGGCGTGGCGTGCAAGACCTCGCTGGAGTCCGCCCGCCAGGACGTCGCCCTCGTCATCGACATCGTCAGGGCATACCTGGACAGGTGACGGACCGATGCTGACTGCGGAAGAGAAATGGCGCTTCGACCTGCATGGCTACCTGCTCCTGCCAAAGGCGGTACCGGCCGCGGACGTGGAGCGGATGGTGGAGCTGTCCGAAGCCTGGCACAGCCGCCCGGACGAAGAGCTACCCGAGCCGCTGAGCACCTACAACGATCCCGGCACCAGACCTACGACGCCGCGTTCGCTCAACCAGGTCGAGTACGTCGACGACGTCTTCCAGCGCCTCATCCTCAACCCGGCGATCATGCGGGGCGTGCTGGCGCTGACCCACAACGCGCCCATGCACCTGGGCTGCGGCTTCGTGCGGAATACGAGGGAATGCGACGATATCCCATTCCACGGCGGCACCTCGGGTGGTCTCCGCAACCCGGCCAACGACTACCAGGCCGCCGACGGCGAAGTCTTCGCCACCTTCCTCAACGCCGGCGTCTCCCTGGTCGACGTGCCCGCCGGGAGCGGCTTCGTCTGTATCCCCGGCAGCCACAAGTCCCACTTCGAGCGGCCGGCTGAGATCGGCATCTACGACGGCCCGCCGGTGGTCGCCAATCCGCCCGTCGGCGCCGGCGACGTGGTCCTCTTTACCGAGGCCTTGTGTCACGGTGCCCGCAAGTGGGCGCTGGACACGCCCCGCCGCAGCATCTTCGTCCGCTATTCCACCTCGTACGCCTCGTGGTCCCCGGGCAAGGGGACCATCGAGCAGTTCGAGAACCGTCTTTCCGAAGAAGTGAAGGAGCTCAAACAGCCCGCCAGCTTCCGCCATCGGAAGAAGGTGGTGCACCGCCTTCTCGACGACATGGACGAGGGCTGAAACCAGGTTTTCAATCCGCTCACGGAGATAGGGCCCCATGACTGCCCCTACCGATTCGACGACCCTCGCCACCGGCACCGGACAGCGGCTCTACCGGAAGGCCCGGACGATGATCCCTGGAGCCACCGGCCTCTTCGGACACCGCCAGGAGATGCACGCGCCGGAGCAGTGGCCCGCCTACTTCGACGAGGCGAAGGGGTGTGAAGTCACCGACCTCGACGGCAACACCTACCTCGACTTCTCCACCTGCGGCATCGGCGCCACCGCCCTCGGCTACGCCGACCCGGACGTGACGCAGGCAGTCAGCGACCGCGTGACCAGGGGATCCATGTGCATGCTCAATCCGCCGGATGAGGTGGCGCTGGCCGAACTGCTGCTCGAGCTGCATCCCTGGGCCAGCCGGGTGCGGTTCGGGCGTATGGGCGGCGAGACGATGGCGATAGCCGTGCGCATAGCCCGGGCTTTCACCGGTCGCGACCACATCGCCTTCTGCGGCTATCACGGCTGGCACGACTGGTACATCGCCGCCAACCTGCCGACCGCGGACGACGATGGCTCGAGCGATCGCCTCGGCGACTGGCACCTCATGCCTGGACTCGAGCCGAAGGGCGTGCCGGCCGGTCTCGCTGGAACCTCCATGCCCTTCAGCTACAATCGCATCGATGAGCTCAAGGCCATCGTCGACAGCCACGGTGAGCGCCTGGCCGCCATCGTGCTCGAGCCGACCCGCAACCTCTTCCCCGAACCCGGGTTCCTCGAGGGCGTGCGGGAGCTGGCCGACCGCACCGGCGCCTGCATGATCTTCGACGAGATCACCATCAGCTGGAAGCTGGCGCGGGGCGGCGCCCACCTGAAGTACGGCGTCGAGCCAGACCTGGCTGTCTTCGCCAAGTCGCTGGGCAACGGGGTGCCGATGGCGGCCATCGTCGGGCGCACCGAGCCGATGGAGGCGTTCCAGGACACCTTCAGCTCAAGCGCATTCTGGAGCGAGGGGATCGGACCGGCGGCGGCGCTGGCCTGCGTCCGCAAGCACATGCGCCTCGACGTGCCGGCCCACTTGGAGCGTATCGGCGCACTCGTGCAGAAAGGCGTGCGCGAGCTGGCGGGCAAGCACAGCCTGCCGCTGACGTTCTCCGGGCATCCCTGCCTGCAGTACTTCGCCTTCGACCATCCCGAGGCGCTGGCGCTGCAGACGTTGTGGACCGCGCGGATGCTGACCCGGGGCGTGATGATCTCAGGGGGATTCTACCCGACCTACGCCCACCAGGAGGGGGACGTCGACCGCTACCTCGAAGCCTGCGACGCCTCCCTGGGCGAGGTCGCCGATGCCATGGCCGCGGGCGATATCGAGGGGCGCAGCGGGGGGCCGGTGAAGATGACGGGGCTGCGGCGCCTGGCTTGATCGGTCAGACGCTTCGCGCCGCGTCGTCATTGGCAGACCCCGAAACCCTCGTGGACAGGAACAAGGGGACGCTGGCTACGGAGAGGAGTGCACGCCTCATCGTAGTCGATCAGGGTCTTCGGCGTCAAACATCAATCTCATCGACCGGGCGCGACCCGAGCTCGTAATAGGGGCGGGGATCTTCCACGTGTCTGCTGGCTGTATCGTCCAGATTGCAGAGCCAGTGCCAAGTGCGTCTCCGGCGCACGAGCTCCCGGTAGGATTCTACACCCCCCATATAGGGCAGTTTGGCGTCCGCCTCGTAGAGAGGGGGCCGCTTTGAATCGACGAGCCAGTCACGCCTGGGAGGCGCCTGGCGGAAGTAGGAGTACTTGATCATGCTGCGAGGGGTGTGATTCAGCTTGGGGCCAGCGCGGTGCCAGATGCCGTACCGTGTCACGACGACGGTGCCGGCTGCAACCGTAAGGGCGACCTGGCCCGCAATGTCCTTGTAGTGGGCAATCGCCTCGCGGTCGACGGCGCGGCAGTGAGAGCCGGGCAGGACGATGGTGGGGCCGTCTTCCAGCGCCACGTCGCGCGGGTAATAGTAACACTGCACTTCGTTTATTTCACAGCCGCTGCCGGAGAGGCCGTCGGAGTGCCAGGTCTGGCCGACGAAGGGCGCGCTGAAGAGGTGATGGTGGGCGCCGGTGGGCACCCGGAAATTCTCACCCAGCAGTGACCGCACGACGCCGGCCGCTTGCGGGTGCAGCAGAACATGGCGGATGAACTCCCCGTCTTGCGCCAGGTCGTCGGCGCGGCCGGCGGGAGCATCGGCACACGCACGGTTGTAGGCATCGTCGACGATTGCGTCGAGAACGACATAGCCGTTGGCGATGAATTCCATCACGTCGTCGTCGGTCATGGTGGGTTGGATTCTGGCCACGTTACGCTCCGCTCAGTTCCATCTTTCCAGGATGAATTCGTACCCGATGTAGTCGTTGTCGACTTCTCGATATTCATAGAGCTTGGCGATTGGAAACTGCACGATGCGCCAGCCGTCGGCAACGGCTTCCAGCACCGAGTTGTAGGGGGGCTCCTGGGAGGGGACTTGAGGGGCGTAGGGCTGACTGGGATCGAAGAGGACCCAGGCGGCGATGGGAGAGCGCATGTTGGTGGATTGCGAGCTCAGGTAGAGGACTGACTGGCGGCGGCTGGAGGTCAGCTCCTCCAACTGATCGAGGTCTTCTGTCGTGAAGGTGTTGGATTGCAGTCTGGTGCGGCTGGACTCGATCCACTCCTGGACGGCGGTTTTCATTCTGCTGCTCCGTGCTTTATCGCGTTGTTGTGTTCGAACGGATTGCGGATCAAGTGCCAGCGCCAAGCAATCACGACACCCCCTCGAAGTATGCGTCCTCCCCCTCGGGAAACTCGCGCGCCGGCGCCTCGCGGGCGGCGGCGGCGGGCCAGTCCGGGGGCCAGGCGTGGCGCCGTTCGAATTCCTCCGCACGCACCAGGTGGTTCGGATCCTCGGTGCGATGGGTGAAGAGCAGACCATCCAGATGGTCGTGCTCGTGGTGATAAAGGTGCGCCTCCCAGCTTCCGAACTCGCGGCTGAGCGGCGCCCCGTTTCCGTCCAGGCCGGTGACAGTCACAGCCGCCGGACGGCCGATGTAGGCCCTCATGCCGGGCACGCTCAGGCAGCCCTCCCAGGTCCAGTGCCGCTGCTCGGTCGTCGCGCTGACGACCGGGTTGATCCAGGTGACCAGCGAGCGCGTGGAAGGGTCGCGCATCAGCAGGAAGCGTTGGAACCAGCCGAGCTGCGGCGCCGCGATACCGTTGGCGCGGTGGTGTTTGAGACCCAGAAATAGCAGACGCAGCTTCTCCTGGAAGTCCAGCGTCGGAATCTCCGCCGGATCGACCGGCGCGCATGGCTGCGCCAGGCGCGGGTCGCCGATCAGCACCAGCGGCGGCAGGGCTTCGGCGCGTTCGCCTGGTGAGGTCATGTCTGCTTCTTCCAATCTTCCCGAGCTGCTGGCCCCGGGCGCGTGCCGAGGAATCGCCGCCCGCTTCGCTCCGTTCATCAGCTGGACTCTGCGAACTGAAACGCGTAAAGCTTCGCCGAACGCATCCTGACCCGCATCCGGACTGGCCGGCCGGCCAGCGATCCGACGTCCGCCCCGCCCCGCCACCAGACTTCCTGCGCGATGCCATTCCGGTCGCCCGACACGGCGTCCTCGAGCGTGTAGCCAGGCAACGGCACGCCGGCTTCGTCCTGAAGCTCGACCCAGGCTTCGCCCATGGCGCCGCAGTCGATATTCAGCTGCAGGCGGTTCCCTGCGAATTCGATCGGCGGCGTCGCGAACCACCCGCCGCCCGCCCCCGCATCTACCGAGACGAAACCGTCCAGACGCTGCTTAGCCCGCCAGATGCGCACATCGCCGTCGTGGTGACCGTGGGTGCTCGCTCCTTCGCCGAAATACTGGTAGATGTAATTCCCCCGCCGCACCAGCCCCACACCCATGTAGACCATTCCGCCCCGCTGCGGCTCATCCGGTGGCCCGAGGCCCACGTATGGGGTGCGGAGGCGGTCGAACGTGACGCCATCGCGGCTCACAGCAAGCTGCACGTCCACCATGCCGTCGTTGGCGAACTGCCCGCGATCGTCCCGCCCGTGGCTGTCCTGCCCCTCGTAGTGCCGGTACATCGCCGGGAATGCAAAGATGGCGTCGTCGGCCCATTCGTAGGGGTTGACGCAGGGCGTGTAGACATCCGTGGCCGGCGGATCGCGGTCGTCGCCTGCCATGATCACCGGGGCGCATTGCGGCGGCATGCGGTCGTAGAGGCCCGCCGGGCTGCTGGGCAGCGTCGGGTCCTCGCAAAAGTCGAAGGGCAGCTGCGTGAGCGAGGGAGACGTCAGGCGCGCCACTGTCCGCCGCCGCCCCGGTTCCGGCGAGGCGCCGCGCAGATAGGCGACGTAGGCGCCGGCGCCGGCGTCGTAGAGGACCTGGTTCTGCGTGTCGCAACGAAAGGGGACTACGACCCCGCTGCGCTGCCGGTGCCACGACAGGCCGTCCTCCGAGTGGCACAGGTACACCGCGGCGTGAACCTTCCGGGTTCCGTCGGGGGCATCGTAACCACCGAAGTACGTATCCCGAGCCTCGTCCCAGATCGGCAACTCGGTGCGCTCGCCCAATGTGCCTGCAAACCAGAATCTGCTGCCGCAGGTCTCCTTGGGGTCGAGGAACGGCGTGCCGAGCGCCCCGGGCATGACCACGTTGTTCCGCGTCGATCCTTCCACCTCGAACCGATCGGCCGGCGCCGGCTCCCAATCGATGCCATCGTCCGAGAAAGCCAGGCAGAACTTGCTGTTCACGCAATCGCGTTCGCGCGTCTTGTCGGGCCTCAGGTGGTAGTACAGCCAGAAACGCCCGTCGACGTCGAGCACGCTCAAAAAGTGCCGGGCGTGATGACCGGGGAGAAACGGCGGATTGATGGGTGTGCACTGAAGCGGGGGATTGACTGTGTGCTGCACACCCGCGGACGACTCGACGAAGCGGCGATCGAACAGCAGCTGCTTGCGGGTCCCGACAGGCCATACCTGCGATTTGTCCATCACAATAGTCCTCTCTCGACCGAGGTCAGCTGGACTCGGCGAACTGGAATGCGTAGAGCTTAGCCGAGCGCATCGTGACGCGCATCCGGATGGGCCGGCCAGCCAGCGAGCCGACGTCCGGACCGGACCGCCACCAGACTTCCTGCGCCACACCGTTCCGGTCGACCGACACCGCCTCCTCGAGAGTATAGCCAGGCAGCGGCTTCCCCGTTTCATCCTGAAGCTCGACCCACGCTTCGCCCATGGCGCCGCAGTCGATATTCAGCTGCAGGCGGTTCCCCGCGAACTTGATCGGCGGCGTCACGAACCACCCGCTGTCGGACCCGGCGTCCACTGAGACGAAACCGTCCAGGCGCTGCTTGGCCTGCCAGATGTGCACGTCGCGGTCGTAGTAGCCGTGGGTGCAGGAGCCCTCGGCGTAATACTGGTAGATGTAGTTCCCCCGCCGTACCAGCCCAACGCCCATGTAGACCGATCCGCCGCGCTGCGGCTCCTCCATTAGTCCGAGGCGGAGGTAAGACGTGCGGAAGCGTTCGAACGAAACGCCGTCGCGGCTCGCGGCAAGCTGCACGTCCAGCGGGCCGGCATTATCCTTCTCTCCGCGCTCGTCCCGCCCGTGGCTTTCCTGTCCCTCGTAGTGCCGGTACAGTGTGGGAAAGGAAAAGGTGGCGTCCTCTGCCCACTCGTAGCGGTGGACGCAGGGCGTGTAGATATCCGTGGCCGGCGGGTCGCTACCGTCGGCTTCCATGACGAACGGGGCGCATTGCGGCGGCAGCCGGTCGTGTAGTCCCACCGGGCTGACGGGCAGCGTCGGGTCCTCGCGGAAGTCGAAGGGTAACTGCGTGAGCGCGGGGGATGTCAGTCGAGCGACCGTCCGCCTTCTTCCCGGCACGGGCGACGCGCCGCGCAGATAGGCGACGTAGGTACCGGCGCTCGCATCGTAGAAGACCTGGTTCTGCGAGTCGCAGCGGAAGGGAACCACGACGCCGCTGCGCAATCGGCGCCAGGACAGGCCATCCTCGGAATGCAGCAGGTACAGCCCGGCGTGCACCGGCCGGCTGCCGTCGGGGGCGTCGTAGCCACCGAAATATGTATCCTCGGCTTCCTCCCAGACTGGCTGCTCGACGCGCGCGCCCAGTGTTCCCACGAACCAGAATCTGCAGCCCAGCGTCTCTTTGGGGTCAAGGAACGGCGTGCCGACGGCACCGGGCATGACCACATTGTTCCGCGCCAGCCCCGCCACCTCGAACTGATCCACCGGCGCCAGCTCCCAGTCGATGCCGTCGTCCGACCAGGCCAGGGAGTGCATGCTATTCCGATGATCGGGTTCGCGCGTCTCAGTCGGCCGCATGTGGTAATAGAGCCAGAGACGACCGTCGACATCGAGCACCGTCAGGTAGTGGCAGCTGGGCTGCAGGCCGGGGAGCGACGGCAGGTTGATGCGTGTGCGCTGCAAGGGGGGATTGACCGTCAGCTGCAGACCCGCGGACGACTCGACGAAGCGCCGGTCAAACAGCAGCTGCTTGCGTGTCCCTACAGGCCATATGTGCGTTGCGTCAGTCACAATATCCTTTCCTTCATAGCTATAGCGGGTCGAAGAAAGTGAGGTTCTGGTCGAAGGTCTGCATGGCGTTGACGGCGGCACCGCGGAAGCGGGCACGCACGGCCTGGTCGCGCCGGGTCAGGGTTTCCTCGCGCAGATCGTGGTCGGCAAGCCGGATCAGGGCGCCTGCGCCCGCGGCATGATATCCGACCCGGTGCAGTGGCAGGGGTGCCTGTGAATAGGAGAATAAGGTGCCGTGCGCGTGCTTGTCGACGTCCTCCTCGTCCAGCATCACGCCTACGGCGTCCTCGGCGTTGAGGTGGCGGCCGGGGAGGTGCGACTCGCTGCTGCCCCTGAGTTCGGCCACCGGGCGGACCCTGGCACCGAAGAAGGGCCTATCGGCATCCGGCGCATTGAAGGTCCGACCCATACAGCGGCAGCCGAGGCGGAGGGCGGCGGCGATGGCGGTGGTATTGACGTCGGCGAGTCGGGTCGACATAGGCCCGTGAAGTTGCGACGCACACCGGCCTGCAGCAAACCGGACTCGCCCAGATATAATTACCTGAGCCACCCGGTACAGACCCGCGCCCGCCCCCTGAAGGTCCTGGCATTCACAGACTACAGCACCAGCTCGTCCGGTGGCTCCCAGGCGCTGGTACGCGGATCCCACCGGGTGCCACACTTGTCGCTGATCACCACCCACTCGCCCGGACTCAGGTTACCCTGGTGGTGGTAGTTGAAGCGCCGCAGGCCGGCCGCCTCAGCGGTGTCGAGGAGCATCTTGAGATCCCGTGACGTCATCGGGTCACCGTCGTGCGGGAAGCGCCCCGTGTCCAGCCACGGCACGATTCGCTCGGGATCGTCGACGGCGGCGATCGCCCGCTTCGTCTCCTGGACGACGACCTGCTCGAAGAAGTCGGGGCCCAGGGCGCTCTCGAAGTCGAGCATATCGTCCTCGACGCCGGGCAGGACGATGCCGAACAGGGACTGCACGATCTCGAGCGCGTCGGCCACGCTGATGCCGGGATTCCACTCAACCAGCGTCTGGCAGTAGCGGTAGACGGTACCCACGAAACCGTCGAAGCCGCGCTGGAAGAAGTAGTGTTTGGGCAGCAGGAAGTCCATGAACTCGGCCAGGTCGACGAAGTCGTAACCGCACAGAGGTGCAAAGGCCGCCGAGCGGGGGCCGCAGCCCATGCGCACCGGCCGCTCCAGGTGCTCGGCGACGCCCTCTCGGACGCGGCGGAAGTAACGGGTCAGCGACTCGCAGCGAAAGGAGAGCCAGGCCATCAGGTCGGGGTCGGCGCCGAGCATGCGATGGGCACCGACCAGGCCGCCGCGCGCATAGGCGCGGATGCGCTTCGGGTCGAGGTTGTGGAACAGGTCCAGCAGACGGTCTTTGGCCGCCACCATGGCGCCGTAGTCGTAGCCGAGGTCGGCCGCCATCGGGGCCACCGACTCGGGCAGGTCGTTGAAGAAGTAGGAGCGGTGGTTCATGTGGTGGGGCGCCATTTCGTAGCCCCATTCGGGTCCGTCCATGACGACCCCATCGACGAGCGGCAAATTCTCGAGAGTGTCCACCATGCGCGCCACGCGCGAGGCCAGCGTCTGCGGGTCGTGGAGGTGCTGGCCCGGACCTCCCGGGCCGGCCCCGCCATCGGCGTACATCACGTAGACCTCCATGCCCCGGTCCCTGGTGGCCTGCATCGTCTTCTCGAGCAGGGCCCGCTTCTCGGGCAGCTTGTGCTCGGGCGCTTCGGGCGCCTCGACCCCCAGACGCTCATAGACGGCGGGGTTGGGGTCGAAGACGGCCGCCACCGGCCCGTCGGAGGGGAGCGACTGGGCGTTCTGCGAGAGCTTGGCCGTGCCGAACACGAGGGGACCGTAGACGACGCCGTCGACGCCACCCTCGCGCCAGGCGTCGAGGATACGCTCGTGGTCGTACATAACGCCCTCGAGGTCACGCTGGATGTCCATCCACAGTTTCATGCCATTACCGCCTTTCTCCGAGGATCGTCAGACGAAGGACGCGCCGATCGGCGCGTTCCCTTCCACGCAGGTGAAGAAATCGACGAAGAGCCAGAGCCGGCGACGAAGATCTGGTCCATGAAAAGTCCGAGAAAGAAGGACCGTATCGACCGGTCGCTCGTGGGGATGACGTGGCCAGCATGGTCATGATGTAGACAGTGGCCAGCTCCAGCCGCGAGAACTCCCACGAGCGCTTGAGGGCCGCCGTGGCCGTGTACGCGAAACCGACGAACCAGGAAGAACACGAATAGCGCCGCCAGGCTGTTGTGGTTGTGCGCCAGCAAGCCGCCCTTGATCATCATGTTCGCGTAAGGCAGCCCCACGGGGTCAACCCCAACGGACCTGAGCCACGGCGACGCGACACTACTGGCTGAGCTGGTGAGAATAAACTACGCCGGGGACAGGCCTGACACTATACTTGCCGCTGACCGGAGTCCCGGCGGAACATGGAGATCCGATACCGATGGAAATAGCCGAAGTCCGTGCCTTCCCCATAAATACCCAGCCGACACCGAAGACCAAACCCCGGGTGCAGAAACGATCGGATGCGCTCCCCATCGTCAGCCCGCTGAACCGCTACCAGGATCTGCCCGCCGGCTGGCCACCCCACACCTGGAGCAGCACCGCCTGTACCGTTACCGCAAAGGACGGCACCTGGGGATTTGGTCTCGGCAGCCATTCGGGACCGGTAAACCGCATCATCGAGGATCACCTGGCCCCCCTCATCGTCGGGCAGAACTGCATGGCCACCGAACGGCTCTTCGACATCATGCAGCGCGCCACCATCATGTACGGCACCGCCGGCCTCGCCAGCTACGCCATCAGCGCCGTCGACATGGCGCTCTGGGATCTCAAGGGCAAAATCCTCCGCCGCCCTGTCTACGAGCTCCTCGGTGGACCGCGCACGACAGACATCCCCTGTTACGCCAGCGCCACCGATCACGGTTACGGCATCGAGAACAGCATCGACTGGTTCCTCGAGCTCGGCTTCAAGGCAATCAAGGTCTTCTTCCGCCACGGGCCGACGGAAGACATGGACGGCCTGCGCCGCAACGAAGAGCTCGTGGCCAGAGCCCGCGAGCAGGTGGGTGACGACTGCGAGCTGATGGCGGCCGCCTGGATGTCTTTCGACCCCGAGTACGTCGTCCGTCTGGTCGAAATCCTGCGCCCCTACCGCCTCAAGTGGTTCGAGGATTACGTCTCTCCCGAGGATCTGGGGAGCTATGTGAAGCTGCGGCAGCGGATTCCCCATCAGACGCTGGCGACAGGCGAACACTGGTACTCGATCCCGCCCTTCGCTTTCGCCGCTGCCAACGGCCTCGTCGACATTCTGCAGCCGGACATCCGCTGGGTGGGCGGCATCAGTGCTGCCGTGCGCATCTGCCATCTCGCCGCAGCCCACGCCCTCAGCGTCATCGCCCACGGCGGCATGAATTATCCGTACGGCCAGCATCTGTCCGCCGCCTTGCCGGCCATCAGCTGGGGAGAACGCTCCGAAGGGGTATCACCTCCTGGCGTGCCGCTCGAGGAGATGGTCCAGCTGCCCGGTACCGCCGTCATCAGAAACGGCCGGCTGACGCCGAACGACGCCCCGGGGTTCGGCTTCGAGTTCTCGAAGGAGTGGCTGGAAGAAAGGGCCTGTTGATTCGATGGATAGTCCAGAGACGACGACCGATGCCGCTGCGGCGCTCGGCACGACCGTTTTCACGGCCAACGGCCGCGTACATCCGCACGGCCAGTACACCCACTGGTATTTCGAGTACGGTCCCGATTCCTCCTATGGTCGACGCACGGCCCCTGAACCACTGCCGGCGCGCCGGGGGGCCCATTACGCGGAAAGCTGGGATGAAGGCTGCAACGGCTGGACGGGAGACTTCGGCTGCCGGGAGGAGCATCGAACCGACGGTGGTCCTTCGAAAGGTTACCTGAGGGTCATCGGACCATCGGTTTCCTGTGACTTCAACCACGACGCCTCCGGCGTGCTGCACCTGATGACCGGGCTGCAGACCGGCCCCCTTGGAGAGAGGACGGTGCAGCTCGGCGGCGGAGATGGCGACATCAGGAACGCGCGCGTTTCACTTTATCTGCGTGGGAACGACTGGCAACCGAATGGCTCCGAATTCGGCTTCTGGCTGCAGTGCCAGAGCAATATCGAACGTGGCAACGCGCATGGCTGGCGGCGCGCTAACTACACCTACTGCTCGTACCCGCTGACAGACTACCTGGTCGATGGCGAATGGCACCGGGTGGAATTCGACCTGATCAGCAATTCGACGTTGTGGACCTATGGCGGCAACAACAGCATTCAGCAGGGGCCCAATGCCCTGCGTTATGCATACTGGCCGATCGACCAGTGCCTCGCCCACGCGAACATCAACATGCTCTTCCTGTCGACGCTGGTGAATCCCGAGAACCCACCTACCGGGTCCGTGGACTTCGACGAGCTGGAAATCGCCTATTGCAACCAATCGCTGATTTATCCTGGCAACGGCGGCCGGTTGATCAGCGCTCCGGAGTCGGCTCCGGATGACCCAGCCGTGCTTACCGACGGCTGGCGCGCGGGCACGGGTCACATGTGGCGCAGCGCGTCGAACCCGGACAGCCCCCAGGCATTCGTCTACCGGTTCGAGTCCGAGGTTCTCGTCGACACCGTGCAGATCCACCAGCACCCGGATTGGCCCGCGAAGGATGTCGAAATCCTGGTATCGATGGATGGCGACAGTTTCCACTCCATAGCAGCACTCGAGCTCAAGGAATATGATGCAGGCCGTCCAGGCACCACCTTCGGCCTTCGCGGCGGACTCGAAGCCCAGGCCCGATTCCTGAAAGTGGAGTTGCTCTCCGGTTACAGGGCTCTGCACTGGGGACTGGGTGAAATCGAGATCTTCGGATCCGGAGGCGGGTTTCCCCACGACAATGTGGAACAGCATGTCAGCAACGACATCGTCGACCTGTCACCCGGGCAGACCTATCACTTCCGCCTGGTAGCCGAAAGCGACTCGGGAAAGAGTTATGGAGAGAGACGCACGTTCACGACACCCGATTCGCAGAAACCACTAGCGGCGACCGGTGTCGCAAACCGGGTGACAGCAACGACGGCAAAGCTCAGCGGTCGTATGAATGCCATGGGGTGCGTCAGCTACTACTACTTCGAGTACGGAAGGACACCGTACGAGGACACACCCTTCGGAAATCCGACAGTGACCAACGTGGAGTGGAAGCGCCCGCTGAGCTCTTCCCCGCAGGCTGTACAGATGCCTATGCCGGGGACGTTCGCCGGGCTACAGCCCACGATGCGCACCGTGGTCGACAATCTGGAGGATCTGGAACCGGGCGCCACCTATCACTATCGGCTGGTCGCCGTGAATCAGCACGGCGTGACCTGCGGAGATGACGCCACCTTCACGACGCGGCGCGAGTAGAGCTCGCTGATGAGCCTCCTGCACTTCCATTTTCCCCTGAAGGATACCGACCGCCGCGACGATGTCGGCATGCTGGCACCCTCGTGGGCGAAGTTATCGAGGAGCAGGCCGGCGAATCCGCCCGTCGGGCGCCGATTCGCAGACGTCAGGACGATCCGGAAGGTGCGGGAGCAGCTTGCACCAGATCCGCCGGCGCCGCGACTACTACCGCTCCAGCGATGGCCCCCAGCCCGGCGGGATAGAGGAAGCGATCAAGCGACTCGCTGCGGATGGCGTTGGCCTCGGTGACTTCCAGGCCCTCCTCGACCGGCTCTCGATCGAGCCGATCTTCACCACCCATCCAATCGCGCAGGGGGTACAGAACACGGACTGAAGAACCAGTGCGAACCACCAGGCGGGACGTCTGCCAGATGATCGAGACCGCGCTTGCGCTGTGATGTCCCGCACCAGTCACCTCCCCCGCCCCTTTCGCGAGCGTTCGCCATCCAGGTGACTGCCAGGTCGCTCGACTGCTTCATGTCAATCAGTATCCCCAAACTTGTAAGGGGCAACCCGTTGATCTATGGTTGTCGCTAGACCCCGGCGAATCATGCGGGCCGGCAGCAAGAGCCATCGGCGAATCAAACTGCGACCCCACTGACCGGAAACAGACGCGCGGCGTATGGCACAGACGAATCAACCGAATTTCCTCCTCGTAATGTCCGACGAGCACGCCCCCATGTTCAGCAGCACCTACGGACATCCGCTCGTGCGAACGCCGAACATGGATCGGCTCGCCGGCCTGGGCGTCACGTTCGAGAACGCCTACTGCAACTCGCCGCTCTGCATGCCGTCGCGGATGTCGTTCATGACGGGGCAGTACATCCATCACACGGGCACGTGGGACAATTCAACGCCACTGGCCTCCGATACCGTGACATGGGCACACCTGCTGCGGGAGGTGGGATACGATGTCGTGCTGGCGGGCAAGCAGCATTTCTGTGGCCCGGATCAGCTGCACGGGTTCCGCGCTCAACTCGCACGCGATCTGCATTCGGAGCGGGCGCACGAGGTTATCACCTGGGAAAACGGCACGCCCGCCGCCAGGCGTCCGTGGAACGGGTTGGAGCAGGCGAAACCGGGCACCACGGAGGAGGTCGAGGTCGATGACCTCGTCGAGGCCGAGGCGTTGCGATACCTGAGAGATCCCGCTCGGCAGGATCAACCGTGGGCATTAAACGTGGGGTTTATCGCGCCACACTTTCCGTTGATCGTTCCGCAGCGGTTCTGGGATCTCTACCCGCTCGCCGAGATCGACATGCCGACCATCCCCTCGGGGCATCTGGAGAATCAGCATCCCGTATACGAACGGATGCGCCGGATGTTCGGCTGCGTGGAATTCCCGGAAGAGCTTGTGAGACGCGGCCGGGCCGGTTACTACGGATTGATCACCTATCTCGACGAAAAGATCGGGCGCCTGATCGCCGCGCTCGAGGAAACCGGACAGCGCGAAAACACGGTCATCATCCACACGAGCGACCACGGCGAGATGAATGGCGAGCACGGCATGTGGCGGAAATCCAATTTCTATGAGGAATCGTCGCGCGTGCCGCTCCAGATCGCCTGGCCGGGGCACCTGCCGGCCGGCAAACGGATAACAGAAGTCGTTTCCCTCGTCGATCTCGTCGCCACGTTCGTCGAGATGTCAGGGGCGTCACCGGCCGCGACGCTGGACGGTGACAGCTTGACGGATCTGATGCGTGGAGATTCGGAGCATTGGAAGGACGAGGCGTTTTCCGAGTACCTCGCGCACGGTGTCGAACGTCCGATGGCGATGCTGCGGCGCGGCGGCTACAAATACAACTACAGCCTCGGCGACTCGTCCGAGCTTTACGACATTGAGGCCGATCCCGGCGAATTCACGAATCTTGCTGACGACGAAGCGTATCGATCGGTTGTCGCGGAAATGCAGTCGCGATTGCTGTCGCACTGGGATCCGGTAGAAATCGAGGGACGTGTGCTGCAGAGTCAGCGCGCGCGCGCGCTGATCGATCGGGCGACGGACGGAGAGTGGAAACACTTCCCGTACACGTCTTAAGCAATTCGCTCGCGGTTAGTTCGATGGTCAATACCATTTTTGCGGATATGGACGGCAAGTGCGAGCAGCTTTCGCGCGCGGGATACGTGATCGTGCGTAATGTTGTCCCGGTGGAAATGCTGGAGCAGTTCCGGCACGAAGCCGAAGCGCTGGTAGACAGGGCGCGGGCGAGAGATCCTTCCTGGGAGACAACGGCACAGCCGCGGGCCTCGATGACGGCTGATTCTGATGAGCAGACGATCGCCACTGTCGATTTTCTACTGCACGACAATACCTACGGATTCAGCGCGCAGCTGCTGGGCTGCCCCAGGGAACAAGTAGCGCTGAAGATCGCCCTGGTGCTGTGCAATCCCGAAATGACACCGGATCAGCCGCCGCGACCGGGCCAGACCTGGGGCACCGACCCGCGGAACTGGCATCGAGACGTGCGGCCGGACCGGGATGGGCCGCTGCAGGCGCATCTGAACGACGTGGAGGCGAACGGACCCGGCTACGTGCAATGGAATGTCGCCCTCTACGAAGACCATGTTCTGTACGTCGTGCCGGGCAGCCACCGGCGGCTGAATTCACAGATCGAGCGATCACACCTCGGCGCTGAGCACGGGCGCCTGACGCCGCTGCCGGAAAGTCGTCGCGTGGATCTTGGACCGGGAGACGGGGTCGTCTACAACAATCACGCTCTGCATTGGGGCAGCAAGTACACGCCCGCTGAACAGCGGCGGACCTTGCATTTCGGGTATCGCTCGTTCGGAACGATCTATCCATCGCAGCGACACTGCCATCTGCCGGCAGGGTTCTGGGAAACTTTCGCTGAAGGAACGCCGCAACGGCAGGTGACGGATCACTGGCTTTCACTGAATCTGGCCGAGTTCGCCACGATCGAGGATATGTTTCGGGGCGTGATGGCTGGCGACAGCAATCGCTTTCGCCGCGGTCTGGCCCTCCTGCACCCGGCCCAAGCTGGCCGGGTGGCATGTTTGATTCTGCTGACAAAGGTCGCCGCGGCGTTGCAGGGGGCCGGAAGTGAAGGCGCCCACACCAGGGACAGCACCGTCTACGAATGGCAGATCCGCCAGTTGGCTGCGAAGTTCACCCAGGACGAGCTGGATTTCTTGTGGGAGCGCTTTGCCCCGGTAGACAACGTGCTGAAAACGGGTGGAGGCGGTCATGTGACCGGATTCCTCGGGCCGTCGACTGACTATGAGTTCGAAAGGGTGCCGGCAGGAATGACCGCGGAGGGATTGTGCGCAGCCATCGTTGCTGGGGACTGCTCAAGTCTGGCTCACGGATGAAAGCGGTGCATGCCGTCGTCCCGGGGCATGGGTGGGCAGTACCTACATCGCGCCGGAGCCGACGGTGCGACTACACTCCGTTTCAATTCATGCTGCCAACCCGCTTGTGGAGATACGGGACCGATAAAAATAGCGACGTCCGCACCTTCCCCAACAATACGCAGCCGACACCGATGCCCACACTCCGGGTGCAGAGACGATCGGACCGCTCCCCATCGTCAACCCACTGAACCGCTACCGGGATCTGCCGCCGGCTGGCTGCCGAACGCCTCTTCGACATCATGCCTGGCGCCACCACCATGTTCGGCGGCGCCAGGAGTGCCGCTCGAGGAGATGGTTCAGCTGCCCGGTGCCGCCGTCATAAGAAACGCCGAGTAGCACCGACCGGGTCGTAACCACTTACACCGGGCACGACATGTCCTGGCCGCAACAGAGCGGCGACTTCACCTTGCCGTGCCCGTCTGGGCATCTGGAAATAAAAACCTTCGCGCCATCATCGGTCACGAGGCTGTCGTGAACAAGTTCTTTGCTGCAGTGGCCACAGGTCATCGTGCCCACACTCATGCCACACTTATCGCAACTGTATAATGCCATCTTGCCCTCCTCCTTTTTCAACTCTGATGCAGACCTGCCTCCCCCGAAATAATTGCGGAAGGTCTCGGTCGATGTATGTCGCGGAAAACCCATTGGGCAAAGAGACGGAACGAGTCAGCCAATAAGCCCAATTGGATAGTATAATAATAGGGAATAAAAAACACAGGAAAATCACCGGACAGCCCCATAGGCACGGACGACTGTACTGAGAAGAGGGGTATGCAGATCATTACGAGGAGAATTGCGACTGGCTTTTATTGGGCACGGGAACCTATGACGGCATCAACGGATATGGCACGGACCAAGCGTCTGTTCCGACTGCGGCGACGGCATTCGGGAGGCGAGTGAATAGGCGTACTTCACCGAGACGCGGAGCCTTCTGCTCGGGGCCATCTTCAGGGGACCGCAGGAGTTAGAAACAGATAAGCCCGAGATCAGGCGGGAAGAACAGCTTATGGAACAGTTCGTTGTCCTGCGCGAAGAAGGTCGCTACAATGCCTTTCCGATTCTCGATCAGCTGCCGGACGGTCGTCCGGTCATCGGCTGTGGAGCGGGATGGTCCAACGCGAGCAGCGGACCTTTTCAGGCATCCGTCAGCACTCGTGTCAGATTCATCCTCCCCAGACGACGACAGGCAACGCTGTCAAGTTGATAACGTAACTGGTGAGCAGAACCTCAGCCTCCTATCTTCAATCCTTGACCGGAACCGGGGGGTTCGGCGCCGCCGCAGACGACAACGATTCAGCGATTGCCTGCGAATTTGACGGTGGAAGTTGAGGACTGGTTATTTTATCTGTTTGTCACAAAAAAATCGGGACTTCATCAATGAACGACGACGATAAGTATCTCTTCGACCTCAACGGCTACATCCTGATCGAGCAGGTCCTCGACCAAGACGAGATCGCCGCGGCCAACGAGGCCATCGATCGGCACCTTGACCGCGGCAAGTACCGGGATCGGGAGCTGACCCTCGCCGGCGGCTCACCGACACTGGAGGGCCAGATAGGGCGCGGGGATCTGGGCGGTATGCTGGGTTGGGACGAGCCGTGGTGCCTGCCTTTCCGCCACATGCTAACACACCCGAAGCTGATTCCGTACCTGAACGAAATCATGGGCAGAGGCTTCCGAATGGACCACAGCATGTTTCTGCTGTGGATGGACAAGGGCGCGGAAGGCTGCACCCTGCACGGCTCCTCCGGTCCCCATTTCGATCCAAACCAGTACTACATTTTCCGTGACGGCCGCATGCACAACGGCCTTTCGGTGGCTTCGATTCAGCTCACCGATGTGAACCCCGGCGATGGCGGTTTCGCCCTGATTCCGGGCAGCCACAAAGGCAACTTCGCCTGTCCAGGCGAGATGAGGCGGAACCTCAAGTACCAGGAGCATATCCGCCAGATCACCTGCAGGGCCGGCGACGCAGTGATCTTCACCGAAGCGGTCACGCACGGCACGCTGCCGTGGACCTCCGATGAGCCGCGGCGCTCGATCATGACCCGATACACCGCCGGCAACCTGGCCTACGTGCCGGCGCCGCCGGTGCCTGAATGGGCCAACGATCGGGAGCAGGCCGTGCTGCAACCGCCCTACCATTCCCGCCTGGACCGCCCGTTCCTGGAGGAATGACCATGCTGAGCGAAGACCAGAAGCGGCATTACGACACCTTCGGGTTCGTCATCCTGCCCGGGCTGTTCTCGGCGGCGGAGTGGGCGAAGGTCAAGCGCGAAGCGGAGGCGGTCTTTGCCGAGGTGCACGGCGACAAGTGGGCGAATCCGGAAGAGCGCCTGAGTGTCTCGCCATTCTTCGAGCGGCGCCCCTACATGGCCTCGCTCATGAGCGACGACCGCATCTACGGTATCGGGGAGGACCTGCTCGGTCCCGACTTCGTCCTCGACGGCACCGAGGGCCACCGACACGTGGGCGACACCCACTGGCACGGGGGGCAGGGCAAAAAACCCATAGTCCACATCATAAAGATCGCCTTTTACCTCGACCCGCTCACCAAGGATACCGGCGCCTTGCGCCTGATACCGGGGTCCCACACCCCGGCGTTCGGCGCCAAGCTCAAGGAATACCAGGGCTTCAGCCACAATCCCGACGTACTGCCCTTCGGCATCCCGCACGAGGAGATCCCCTGCGTGGCCTTCGAACCCCAGGTCGGGGACGTGGCGGTGTTCACCGAGCCCTGCTACCACGCCTCCTACGGCGGCTACCCGGGGCGCTACCAGCTCGCGGTCAACTTCTTCGAGAACCCGACCACCAAGGAGCAGGTCGAAGATCTGTGGATGCAGTACGAGCGGGCCCGCTGGTCATTCCGGCCGCTGCGGTCGCACGTGGAAAGCGACGACCCGCGAAGGCGCCGGATGGTGGCCCGGCTGCTTGAGCTCGGGCACGAGACCCTGGAACACTAGAATGACGCATATCGCCACGGCCGCTCACGGCGGCGGCCACCTTCACGAGAGCCAGGGCGAGGCAGTGGCCGTGGCCGACTCTTCGGCGGGCGGTTCAACTCTGCAAGGTAGGTTGCCGCTGTGGCAGTGATGCCAGCGATCTTTCATCAGCGCCAACGGTCATTGCCTCGACCAGGCGGCGACAAAGGAGACGTATCGTGCTGACCCCGGAACAGGTCGACCATTTTCAGGCGTTCGGCTTTCTCCTGCTCCCACAGCTCTTCGACCTCGACGAGATCCAGCTGATCACAGCAGCGGCCGACACGATTTGGGCGGGGGAACAGGCCCGCTCGGGTGAAACGGCGCTGGGCATGGCGCCTTTCATCGAGTTGAGTCCACAGTTGGACTGGCTGGGCGTGGACGATCGAATCTACGGGGCAATGCAGTCGCTATTGGGTGGAGGGTTAATCTGGTCCGGGTCCGAGGGCAACAAGGGGAGCGATCCACCCGGGAATCACGACTGGCACGCCGACCGCCCCGGGCCGCGCGAGCTCGACTACCTGCGCATCAAGATCATGCTCTACCTGGCTCCTATGGCGAAGGAGGAGGGGGCGCTGCGGATCATCCCCGGCTCCCATCGCGAGCCACTGCATACCCGGCTCAAGCCGTTTCAGGACGTGCACGGCCAGCCGCACACCACCTTCTTCGGGCAGCACGGATCGGATGTGCCCTGCGTCGCTCTCGAGACCCGGCCGGGGGACGCCGCTCTCTTCAGCCAGAGTATCTTTCACGGCGTGTACGGCAAGGAGCCGGACCGGCGTTACATCGCGCTCAAGTACGCCGCCCGCCCCACCACCGACCGCCACCTTGCTTCCCTCTGTTACTTCTCGCCCTATGCGTTTGAGGCTCACGGCTCGTACGCACACCACGAGAGCCCCCGCATCCGTGGGATGGTAGACGGCATTGTTGCGCAGCGCGACCGCGCTACCCGCGTGATGCCCGAGTACTATCCGGAATCCTGAAGCGGCACATGTCCTCTCAGCGACACGGAGTCGCCGTCGTCGGCTGCGGCAGCATGGGCCAGGCCTACATCCGCGCCTACGACACCTACCCGGACACCGAGCTGATCGCCCTGGCCGAGCACAACCCGGACCGGCGAAGGGCCGTTGGTGAGCGCTTCGGCGTCGGTGAGATCTACCCCGACGTCGAGGCCCTGCTGCGGGACCACACCCCGGACATCGTCGCCATCATCACGCCCAGTAAATACTACAAGGAGGCAGTGGTCGCCTGCGCCGAAGCTGGCGTCAGGGGCCTGTCCACGGACAAGCCGATCGCCGCGAAGCTCGCCGACGCCGACGCGATGGTGGATGTCTGCGAGCGCCATGGCGTCGTCTACGCCGGCGGCAACCTGATGCGGGCGCGGGACGACCTCCATCACGTCGCCACCCGGCTGCACGCCGGCGAGTTCGGCGACGTTGTCGGCGCCAGCCTGCGCTGCTGGGGGGCAATGGAGATATCCGGGGGTGGCTGCCAGCAGGTTTCCGTCCTGCGGCTGCTGCTGGATGCGGAAGTGGAGGAGGTCATAACCTGGGGAGAGCCGGAAGACCTGGTCGCCGGCAGCGCTCGGGACGAGGGCCAGAAATTCCACGGCCGCCTACGCATGGCCAACGGCATCGAGGTGCCGCTGTACTGGACCGAGGAACTCGCCTGCGACGTCGACGTCTGGACCAAGACTGCGCGCATCGTCGCCCGCAACGGCGAGCCTGCGATCTACCAGGGTTTCGACGACCGCGGCAACCGTACACCCGTCGAACAGGAATACCCGCCCTTTGACTGGAGTGAGTTCGGTTACCTCACCGGCTCCATCCGCTCGCTCATCGCCGCGGTCGAGGCAGTCGCCTCCGGCACTTCGCCCGCCGCCGCCACGCACTCGCTTCGCATCAGCGGGCACGACCTGCGCCAGGCTCTTGAGGTGGCCATCGCTGCCAAGGTCTCAGCGCAACGGGGCAGCGTGCCGATCACCCTGCCGCTGCGGGATCGCTCGCTCGCGCTCTACCCCACGGCCTATCGATGGCTCGGTGGCGACGCCACCGACAGGGCGGCCGGGCAAATGCTGTTCGTTGACTGAGGCCGACGCCCCCCGGATCAGGCGTCGCCATGTTGCTCCACGGTCTCGCGCGCGGCTTTCCAGAATGCCCCCAGCGCTTCCATTTCGCTGCCGACGGTAACCCAGGAGGCGCCTGCGGCAATAGCGCCGGCCACACCCGCGGCCGATGCAACCAGCGCCCCGTAGTGGATCCGGTGATCCCGGCAGACGGCGCGCACGCGATCGACGCACTCCGCGACGCGCGGATGGTCCAGCTGCCCGGGCAGGCCAAGGTTCAGTGACAAGTCCATCGGCCCCACCATCAGCCCATCCACTTCGCCCGGGACGACGAGCGCGTCCAGGCGGTCGATGGCGTCACCGGCCTCGACCTTGAGGAAAAGCGAGACGTTGGCGTCGTAGTGCTCGATCTCCTCGGCCATCGCGCCGCCGCGGTAGAGATTGTGACCCGCGGTGCCGCAGCGGCCGCGCCGGCCGCGGGGGGGATAACGCACCGCCTCGATCGCCAGGGCCACTTCGTCGGCTGTCTCCACATGTGGGATCACCACCCCCGAGGCCCCCAGGTCGAGGGCGTGGGAAATGGCGTGGGGGGAGATGTCGCTGGGGCCGACCAGGGCGGCCATGCCAGCGAGACGGGCGACCTGGCAAAGGTCGTGAACGGTCTGCGACTCCTGGGGGCGGTGTTCTAGGTCGAGGAGGACATAATCCAGACCAGCCGCCGCCGCGATCTCAACGGTGGCGGTATCGCGACTGTACATCAGGTAGCTGCCGACGGCCACGCCACCCTGTTTCCAGATTGACTGCAGCGGGTTCACGTTCATCGGGCGATCTCCTGGCGGCCGGAGCCGCCGGTTCAGGCGTGGAACAACTCGCGCGGAAAGCGGTTGAGCACCTCGACGCCGTCGGCGGTGACATGGCACAGATCGGCGATCGGGTTAATGAGGATGCTGGTGCCGGGCATCTCGAGGCAAACGTGAAGGACAAACACGTTGCCGGGACGAAGCGGCTCCTCACTGCCGGCTATGAGGAACGGCATCTCCGAGTAGTCCAGGCCCTGACCATGGCCGATGCGACCGCCCTGGATGCGGTAACCTCGACGCGCCGCGGCCGCGTCGGCCAGGTGCACAAGCTCACCGATGGGCAGGCCGGGCTCGACGGCGGTCAGCGCCTCGTCCTGCGCTTCCAGATTGGCGGCGAACATTTCGGCGGCCGTGCCGCTGAGTTCGGGACCGATGGTGCCGGTGCGGTCGGCCTGAATCCAGTAGCCCTGGTGAACGACGTAGGCGTTGACGCTGATGTAGTCACCGGCCCGCAGCTCCACGTCGTGGGGCTTGATAGAGAGCTTGCCACGAGCAAGGTCGCCACCAGGGGCACTGTGGACGCAGTTGTAGGCCAGGTCCGCTCCCGAGCGGCGGGCGGCGTGGTCCATCTCGGCGCTCAGCTGGTATCCCATCATCCCGTCCTCCAGGACCTCGAGCATGCGCTGGTAACAGGCGTCGGACAACGTGGCTACCTGCCGCATGAGCTCGACTTCCTCAGACGACTTAACGGCGCGGAGCTGAGCGACGACGTCGGGCCCGTCGTGCAGGCCGGCGGGCAGAGCGGCCTGCAGGTCGCGAAAAACCGTCACTGGCATTGCCTCGATGCCGGCGACCGCTACGGGCTGGCCGGCGGCGCCGGCCTCGTCGAGGATGCGGTACACTTCGGCACCGAAGGAGCGGAGCGGGTCAGGTTGGCTCCTGCCGCCGCCGCTGACATCGAAAACGGCCGCGATCGCGCGGGGGTCGGGCGAGCTGACCATCCGCACATCCTCGATCCAGGATACCTCAGCGATCTGTTGCCGCATGTAGTCGACCCCCGGGACCAGCAGCGACGCCTGCCGATCCCGCGTCACCACGACCATGGCGTCGGTGATGCGGTCGAGGTTGGACCAGTTGGTCAGGTAGCCGACGTGCCCGGTCTGCGACCACTGGTGAATGCGCGGAGCCGAGTGCACGATGACGCCGGCCAGGTCGCGCTCGCGGGCAAACGCGGCGACCTGGTCGATCCGTTCCGCGAACCCGGCGCGCGGGATTTGACTGTGCTCTTTAGCCCACATCTCGCGGTCGTCTCAGCCGGGGTGACTCGAAGACCTCGGGATTGACGCACCAGGTCGGCCGACCGCCAGTGAGCACGGCGGCCAGGTCGCGACAGACCGATCGCGCACACCGGGCCTCGGCTCCGGCGGTGGAGGCCAGAACGTGAGGTGAGCCAAGGAAGCGGGGATGGGCGAAGAGTGGATGGTCCAGATCGGTGGGCGGTTCCTCGGGAAAGACGTCCAGTCCCACCCCGGCCAGCTGGCCGCGCTGCAGCGCCGCGTGAAGAATGTCGAGGCTCTCAATCAGCGAGCCGCGGGCGAAGTTTACCAGGTAGGCGCCCTGCTTCATCCGCTGCAGGTTGCGCCCATTGATCAGGCCGGCGGTTTCCGGCGTCGAGACCGCGTGCAGGGTAACTACGTCGGCGCGCGCCAGCAGGCTGTCGAGATCGATCAGCTCCACCCCCACCGCGGCGGCCTCTCCGGCGTCGGCATAGGGATCACAGGCCAGAATGTCCATGTCGAACGCTCCTGCCCGCACCGCCACTTCCCTGCCGATGCGGCCAAAGCCGATGATGCCCACACTCTTGCGGAAGAGCTCGTCGGTGCGCTCCTGGATGCGGCGGTCCCAGTGACCTTCCAACAGCGAACGGTGCCAGTAGAACAGGTCCTTGGTCAGGGCGAGGATCATCGCCATCGCCGCCTCGGCGACCGCCTCGGCGAGAAGGGGAGCGAATACCACGGGCAACCCGCGCTCGGTGGCCGCATCGATGTCGATATTCTCATAGCCGGCGCCGGTGCGGCTCAGGGCGATCAGGTCGGGGCCGGCATCCAAGATTCTGCCATCGATCGGAGCCAGACCGCGGGAGATCAGGCAGGCCACACCCGGCAGGCGGCCGGCCAGGGTTTCCGAACGGTCGTCAGGAGCAGTCTCGATGGGCCAGCGCTTACCCAGCTCTTCGTGGATGATGGGATCGATCGGGGCGGTGGCAAGAATCACGGCATCGCTCCGACCAGATCCTGGGCCTCGCTAGGCGTCTTGCCGGCGGCGACCTGTTCCAGGAATTCCTGCTCCCACTGCTGGATAGCCAGCGCCTTGTCCAGCACCGGCGTGAGCTCCGGCTGCCCCAGCACCATCACGCCGTCATTGTCAGCCAGCAGGACGTCACCCATCGCGATGGTGCGACCGCCGATGGACACCGGCTCCCCCACGCTCTTGACCGTTACCTTCCCCATGATGTAGCCGCAGCAGATTGTGCGGGAAAAGGTCGGGAAGTCCAGGTCTCGAAGTTCGTGGGTGTCGCGCACCCCACCTTCCACCAGCACGCCCTGGTAGCCGCCCTGGCGCGCGAAGTTGGCCGCGCCCTCGCCGAAGATGCCGCGATGGTGCGACTCGGGCGGGATAGAGATGACCATGATCGGGAACACGACACCGGGACGGGCATAGGCTTCCAGGAGGGGCGCCAGGTCGTCGTAGACCCCGGGGGCAGCGCTCTCGAGCTCCACCGTCATGGCGCAGCCGGCCATCCGGCTGAACGGAATCACCGGGCGGATCCCCGGGTCGAGATGGTTCTCGGGCAGGCCGAGGCGAACGCGGGCGTCCGCCAGCATCGGCGTCGATAGGGAAAGCAGGCGGGTGTGAAGATCCGCATCAAGCATTGGCGGTTGCTCCGGAAAGAGAGAAACGGGCGTGCAGCCGTACGCCCGACCAAGACACCTGCGTCTCTACTCTATCCAGGCGGTGCCTTCTATTTCGGCCAGCCATTCCGGCTTGGCCAGGCCTGCGACGATCAGGGTGGCGTTCGCCGGAGCATCGGGGCCATAGCGCTCCTGGCGAATCTTGCTCACCGCCGCGAAGTGCTCAGGATCGACGATGTAGGTGGTCGTTTTGACCATGTTGGTCAGACTTCCACCATACGCGCGACAGGCCGCCTCCAGGTTGTCGTAGATCTGCTCGAGCTGCACCTCAACGTCGCCCTCGCCGTGAAACTTGCTGTTCTGGTCAAGGGCGACCTGGCCCGCGATATAAACCGTATTGCCGGCCTTCACGGTCTGGTGCAGACCGGGCATTTTCACCATAGTGTCCGGATCAAGCCTTTGAATTTCCATACCAACCTCCTTCACCGTAGCCAATCGTGGGGAACGCGTTCAATAAAGAGCCCTACCCATAAGGGAATCAAGATCCGTCGGCTTGGGCGGTATTTCCTTTATCGGGGTCAATGTTTGGCCGGCAAGTTCAGTGTGGCCTGCGACCGCAGGCGAGAGCCCTTGACCAACCCCCAGCGGCCGGCTGCACGACGCTGTCTCCAGGCCCGGAGACGGCCACCGCCGCAGCAACCTCGCTTTCCAGAAGTTCGACATCATTGAGCCTACCGCTAGAATAGGCATATTCAGATTCAGCAAGAAAAGTCCAGGCTTCCTCGGACGTGATAAAGCCTTTTTCAGTTGCGGTGGAAGCCCTTATCACATAGTCCGACAATACTTGTTTCAACGGCTTTGATCGGCAGCAAGGATCCAAATTCTCTTCAGCATCTTCTGGGCCAACCAGAGCGCAAGGATAAGGACATGCACGGGGATCAACTATATAGCGCTCATCGCCAATACCTCCTCCCAACAATAAACAAAGTTGGTCTTGCATTAATCCATCTAACCCCACGGCAAGCACGACATGATCGGGGCCACCGTCCCGGTTGTAGTCTGGTATAAATCACCCAAAATACCAGGCGAGATGGGTAATACTGTACAAGTGGACATCGGATAAGTCAGGTCCGGATAGGGAACCAGATCCCAGTTCAAATCGATCAGCAAGCTGTTGAAAGCAGCTACCTGCGGCTCCACCTGATCAGTGGAAAGAACGTCCGCCTCGGCGAAGAAAACCATAACCTCTTCGAACATGGCCGCATACCTCAAGCCGAGTTCCTCGCCAAGCCCCGAAAAGTTCTCCCATCTCTGGGCTATCTCTGCGATCGCAGATTCCCGCTGAGCGCGGGCTCGCTCTACGACGGCGAGCCAATCGACGGAGTCCTCGCGGCCGGACGTGGGATGCTCCCAACCATCGTCCAAACCCCGGACCGGAGTGGCGCCGAGAGTCGGCAACAGCGCTGCAAGCACCGCAACTTGTACCGTCTTGCGCATCCTCTGCTTCCTTCCGCAAAACCAGCAAACCAGGTCGATAACACTTACACCGGGCACAACATGTCCTGGCCGCAACAGAGCGGAGGCTTTAAGCTGGCGCCAGAGGGTATTCCTCGCGCGCTTCCAGCCAGCGTCCAGGGACGCCGGCTCGCGGGTGCCGGGAGTTCCCCTGCCTCAGTAGCCGATACTGCTCAGGTAGTCCCGATTGACCTGCATGCGCTCCGTTTCGCTGCGCGGGCTCGTACCCGGACAGACGGTGACCCAGCCCTGGTAGCCGTTTGCTGCGAGGGCCCCCAGAAAAGCTGGAAAATCGCACATATGCGCCTCGCCCAGTTCGACGCCTTCCTCCCCTTTGTATTCGTTTTTGTGGTCGTGCAGATGGACGTAGGCAATTCGGTCTCGGAAGTCGTGGACGGCGGCGACCGGAGCGTATTCCCAGTAAACCGCGTGCGACATGTCCAGACAGAGGCGGCAGCAGTCGAGCCGGCTCATAAAGCGTCTCCACTCGGCGGCGCTATCGACCAGGTGGTTGATGTGCGGATGGAAGGCGAGACTGACTCCAAGAGGGGCGGCAAAGGTCGCCAGGTCTTCGTAGACCTCGGCCATG
>CAYWBJ010000394.1:0-12750 GCA_964456165.1 uncultured Gemmatimonadaceae bacterium
CAATCCCATCAGCTCGGCCAGCTGTTTCGCCTTCTTCTTGCCCAGCAGGCCGGCCAGCTCGGTCGTCTGCCGGTCCAGGAAGCGGGGCACCTCCCCGGTCTTGGTGGGTGCCGGCGTCTCGAAGTCCAGTGACTTCGCGGGAGATAGCAGTATCAGCATGGTGTTCTCCAGGTTGGACTATGATTGCTCAATTCAGTCATTGTCGGGCTCGTCGGTCAGGCTCTGGAGCGCCACCGCGTCGCCGCACCGGATGTACAGCTTGATTCCGATGCCGCGCCTGGCGTCCGGCGCCCGCCTTCCTTGGCCAGGATCGCAACGCCACCTGGGTGGTCCATGCCGCCCCACCTGAGGCGCCCTCTTCGATTCAGCCGCCGTCCCGCGGGAATCCGCGGCCGTCAACATAAAAAAAAGTCTTCTCCATGTCCGCCACAGCGATGAGTAGAAGGAACTGCCGGGGCGCAACCGTAGTCGTCATCTCAGCGCTCCATTCTCCGGACCCCAGCTGCGCCCGGATCTACTGCCAGGTGATCGCCCAGGGCGTGTCCGCCGGACACTCGAAGGCGACGCAGTAACCGTCGGGGTCGACGAGCTGCGGTGACCCGCAGGCCCAACGAATGGCTCGGACGGGGCCGCGGCAGCATGATAGCCACCGAGCCGCGCTCTAGCCAGCACCGGCCCGGTTGCCCCTCATCCATTCCCGCGTCAACCTGAACCTGGGATCTTCGACGGTGTCATCCAGAGCGGAACGATCAGCGCGACACCATCGATCCCGGTGGAAACCGCCGCTGACTCAGCATGGGAATTCCCACCGCCATTTCCCTCCGTCCATTGACGGCGACGGCGCCCGCAATATCCCGGGCCGCGCATGACAATATCAAACATGTACCGACCGGCTTCGACGGACGCAGCGTTCACACCACCGGCAGCTCGGGCGGCGCTGGGGCCGAGAGGATCTCGCCCCCCTCCGCGGTCACCAGGACGTCTTCCTCCAGCATGTAGAAATCGCCGTCGGCCACCAGTCCCGGCTCCACGGTGAGCACCATGCCCTCCTCTATGCGAATGGCCGGGTCGTGAGTCAGGTACGGGGGCTCGATGATATCGATTCCGCTCGCGTGCCCGACACCGGCCAGCGATGCGGCGTGATCGCCGTGTCCTGCCGCCCGCATCACTTCCCTGGCCGCCTCGACGAGATCGGCTGTCGTGCGCCCCGGCGCCACCGCCGCGATGGCGGCGTGCACGCTTTCGTATGTCACCCGGTAGAATTCCCGCTGCGCGGCAGTCACCTCCCCGAGCGCGAACATGCGGGTGTAGTCGGACCAGTAGCCGCGGTAGCGGCCTCCCATATCGTGGGTGATCACCTCTCCCGGGACCAGGGTCCGGTCGGTCGGCCGCCGCAGCGTGCGATCGCACTCCCGGTCGCTGCCGGGAATGTTGGGACAAATAGTAATCGAACCGGGCATCTCAGCACCCCGCTTCAGGTGCTCGACTGCCAGCAGGCTGAAAAGCTCGCGTTCGCTCATGCCCGGGCGCAGTTCGTCCAGCACGGCCTCGTAGGCCCCGTCAGTGATCGCGACCGCCTGGCGAATCAAGTCGACCTCGGCCGGACTCTTTCGCGCCCGCAGGCGCCAGCAGAGCGGTGCCGCGTCGGCGAACTCCACCCCCGGCAGATTGGCACGCAGCTGAATGAAGTCGTCGTGGGGGATACGCATCCACATCATGCTGCCCATCTCGATACCGATGCGGCCGCTCTCCAGGCCCTGCTCGCGGACGGCGTCGGTTATCGCCTCGATACCCTGGAGCGGGTGACGTACAGGGAAGGTCCGAGTCGTCTCGATCCAGGAGTCGACCTGGCTCATGCCCGCTTCAAAATGCGGCACCAGCAGCACCGGCTCGCCCTGGCGTGGCAGCAGGGCGAAGAGCGCCACGTAGTTGTGCGTCCAGCGGTGCGTGACGTGTCCGGTGAAGTAGCGATGATTGCCGTCGGTCGTGATCAGCACGGCATCGAGGTCGGCGGCGGCCATCAGGTCCCGCAGACCGGCCAGCCTGGCGGCGAGCTCGTCGGCCGTGAAATCGCACTCTTCCATTCCCATGCTGACAATCCCTCCTCGCGATTGCGTTTGCTTGATTGCAACGGGCAATAATGTGGATTGAACAGCAGTTTCGCGAACGGCACCGGATGCTGCCGAGCGCCGTAGAGACCGGCGCGGCGCAGTCGCGGGGCAAGTCCGACAACAATTGCGCCGGCATCCGGGCCTCTGTCGGCGCGGGGTAAAAGCGGAGATGAATCGCGACGTTTCGCCAATACCACCTCGGCCATCGTCGCCTTCTGACTCTTACCAGCCGCCGCCGCGGTCACCCCATTTCTTGACCTCCTGCCGATCTGACGGATATTAACCGCGCCCTGCGACCGCCCCCGCACCATCCGCGGTGCCACTCACCCACTTCGACCCACCACCATGCCGAAGCACCCCGGCTCGCAAGGTCCCGAAGGGATCCTGTCGCCCTTCAGCGTTCCCGGTTATTGGCGGCTGTTCGCCGGCCATGCCAACTGCTGGGGCTTCGCCGCGATAGAGTGGATGGCCACCGGCTGGCTGGTTCTCGAGCTTACCGGCTCCCCGTTCCACGTGGCACTGATCGACTTCTACCGTTTCGCGCCCTGGCTGCTCGTCGGACTGGTCTCAGGTCCGCTCATCCAGCGTTTCGGCCGCAAGCCGCTCGTGCTGGCCTGTCAAGTCTCCTACATCGGCAGCTACGGTGCGCTCGCGCTGCTGGTCCTCACCGGCCAGCCCGCCTACTGGCAGATCGCCTTGATCGCCGCCGTCGGTACCGGCACGATGGCCCTGGACTTCACCACCCGCCGCACCATGTTGCCCTCGATGATCGGCCGGGACCGCATCGTGGATGCCATGCTGCTCGACACGCTCGTCCAGAGCGTCTCCTTCACGGCCGGCCCCTTCGTCGGCGGCTGGCTGATCGAGGTGATCGGCATCGGCAACCTCTACGCGCTGGTGGCCGTGGCTCCGCTCCTCGGTCTCATACTCTATGCCCACCTGCCCAACCTGCCCTCGCCCGCCCCAGCGCAGGAATCGACGGTCCGACGCATCCTGCTCGGACGCCGCTATGTCCGCGGCAACCGGGTCATCGTGGGCATCCTTCTGATCACCGTAGCGATGAACGTGCTCACATTCTCGAGCACGTCGCTGATGCCGGTATTCGCCCGCGATATCCTGGGTCAGGGACCGATGGGGTTGGGCATGCTCAGCGCCGCCACCGGACTCGGGGCGCTGCTGGGCATGCCGCTGGTCAACCTCATGCGCCGGCGACTGAACAACAACTTCGTGTTTGCCGCCAGCTCGGTTCTCATGTCCACGCTGCTCGTCATCTTCGCCTTCTCCACCGACTTTTCTTTCTCGCTCGCAGTGTTGATTATCGCCGGCATCGGTCAGGCCGGGTTCTCGGCGCTGCAGAGCTCGGTAGTACTGATCGAGGCCAGTGACGAAATGCGGGATCGAGCCATGGGCACCGTCCTCCTGGCGATCGGTACGGGACCTTTCGGCCGTCTCATCCTCGGCGCCATGGCAGCGGCCTGGGGCGCTCCTATGGCGGTGGCCCTCTGCTGCGGCGGCGCAGTGCTTGCAATCGTCACGCTGACGTTGGCCATACCCGAGTACGGCAGGTGGCGACGCGGCCTCAACGATTGAGCCCGTGTAACATCGGCACGGCAAACGCCATTCACCTGACGCTTGAGGAATGACCATGGCCGGAAGACGCATAACGCTCCTGGATGACGACCAATGGCCGGGCGAAGGCTTCGGCACGGAGATGCGGATCGCCCCCGCGACCGCCGCTCTGGGCATCATCGACGTGCAGCACTACTTCTTCGATTCTCAGAGCGACGCCGCCGGCGTTCTCGGCCGCCACCATCCCGAGCTACAGAGGGAAGTCGAGCGCCGAACCGGCGCGATGATAGGTAACATCGCGGCTCTTCAGGAAGCCTTTCGCGGCGGCGGCAACCGGCTGTTCTACACCCGCCACGGGATGCTGCTGGCGGATGGCGCCGAAATGATTGAACGCCGCCGCGAGCGCGAGCGAGCCGCCCGCGCGTCGACCGGGGGAAAGGCCGGACACATGCCTGTGAAGGGCGAGCGCGGGCACGACATCCTGTCCGCGGTCGCGCCGCTCAAAAGCGAGCTGATCTGGGACAAGAACACCAGCAGCGCCTTCCACACCACGCCCATCGACCTCTACCTGCGCAACATGGGGATCGAGACGATCGTGCTGACCGGTGTGGCCGCCGACATGTGCGTCCTGGCCACGGCAATCGACGCCGCCGACCGGGGCTTCAACGTGATCGTCGTCTCCGACGCCTGCGAGACCTTGGACGCGGGCAGTGCCGAGGCGGCGCAGATTCTCTTCGGGCGGATCTGGGGATACGTGATGACGACCGCGGACGTGCTGGAATGGCTGCGCACCGGAGAGCCGCCGGCACAGACGCGGCGGCCGGCTCCGCCCGACTAAGCGCTGGCGGTCAACGTCATTTCGGTGCGCCCCTCCATCCCGGAGATCACCGGGTAGACCATCTCCCGCGGGCGGCCCGCCATCGGCACGTAGCGGACGGTTGGCGGGAAGTAGGCGTAGAGGGCGGTGTTGCGGTGGCGGGACGACTGATTGGCCCGCGATCCGTGCACGGTGAGGCTGTGGAACAGCAGGGCGCTGCCCGCCTTCAGGGGCACATCGATCGCCGCCCCGGTGTCCACGTCCTCGCGATCCGTCATCTGTTCGGAGGCCCCCCGTCCGATCCGGCCCCACTCCTGCTTTCCCCACAGGTGACTCCGCGGTATGACCTGGATGCACCCGTTCTCCTGGTCCGCGTCCGTCAGCGCGATGCTGACGGTGACCAGGGCTGGCGGATCCATCGGCCAATACGCCGAATCCTGATGGAAACCATGCGCCGAGCCGTGTTGGGCCGGCTTGAGCATCAGGGTGCTACGGAACAACAGCAGGTCATCTCCGAGGATGACACGCACGGCCTCGAGTAGCTTCGGATGTTCGGCCAGGCGCTTGAAGACCGGCGAGACCGCCCGCGTCTCCTCTATCTTGCGCAGGACCGGCCGCTCGCCCTGGGCACCGTCGGCGCCGGGCTCGACCTGGAAACTGGCGCCGCTGGCGCCGGCCGCGTCATCGGCGGCGACCCGGTGCAGCCGCTCGATCTCGGTCGCGCACTCGGTGAGCTCGTCGCTGTCCAACATCTCTTCGAGGATCCAGTACCCGTCTTCCTCGAAGGCGGCGCGTATGTTCGCGAGGGGCGCGGAATCAGTGCTCATGAATGGAAAATTCACACCTGCACCCGAAGTCCGCAAGTCGCCGATCGGGTGGCGTGTCACGCGGCAACAGTCCTGCATCGCTGGATCAGAGGGAAGGGATCGGCGAGATTCAAGCCACCGCCCGCGGGCGCGTCTCCCGTTGAAGCGTCACCCATCGACGCGCCCGCTTCAACGCCTGCCAGGAGAACGAATCGTGCCCAAGCTGAGCATCGTCGGTGCCGGAACCCCCACTCCCACAGCCACGCGCTGGGGCACCTGCTTCATCCTCGACATCTGCGGTCAGCGCCTGATGGTCGACTGTGGCCCGGCGTCGACCTACAAGATGCACCGGATGGGCATTAGTTGCACCGCGGTCAGCGACCTGTTCTTCACCCACCTGCACTCCGATCACATCTCCGACTATATCTGTTTCCTGATGACGCGCTTCGACCAGTGCGTCGGCACCGAGCGGAACCTGCATGTCTACGGCCCGCAGCCGATCCGCGAGATCACCGAGACCATCTGGAGCCCAAACCGAGGTGTGTTCTGGTACGACGTCATCGCCCGGGTCAACCATCCGATGAGCGTCCACGCCTTCCACATGCGCGGCGGCGAGGGAGAGCGGCCGCTCCCGGTTGTCCACGTGAAGGAGTACTCGGACGGCAAGGTGGCAGAGGGTGACGGCTGGGTCTGTTACGCGCGCGAGGTCAAGCATGCCCAACCCTGGATCGACTGTTATGGCTTCCGCTTCGAGACCGACGAGGGCGTGGTCTCGTTCAGCGGCGACACTGCGCCGATCGATTCGGTGCTGGAACTGGCCCGGGATGCGGACCTGTTCGTGATGGAGGCGGTACACCGGGAGGAAAAGATCCAGACCTTTCCCAGTGTTATCTCCGAAACCGGGACGCTCAACGCCGGGCGTATGGCGACCGAGGCCGGCGCCAGGAGACTGGTCATCAACCACCAGTCGCCATACCTGGAGGACCACACCGAAACCAATCTGGGCATCGCCGACATCGTCAGCGTCTACGACGGCCCCATCTACTGGGCCCGGGACATGATGGTGGGCGACTGGTGATCGGGCCTATCAGGGCCTGACCGCCATCTGCTTCGACAGGTCCAGGTAGGCGTGCGTGCAGGGTGGCCCCGGGGCAAAGTGGAAGCGGGCATCCTCCAGACCTGTTGCCCCGACCGCCACCAGTGAGGACGGAACCGTCCCCGACACGCCGCCGTGGTGACAGAGCTGTCCCCTCCCCTTCGCCGGCGTGGTCGGCCATGATCCGCGCCAGGGCGGGCATGACCTCATCCCAGCTCGCGCTTCCGATCCCGGCAAGCAGCTCGCCGGCCCGCTCGATGCGTGGATGGCGCCGGTCGTCCGCGTCGGTATCGGCCACCACGTGCGACCCGGGCTGCAGGTCGCGCACGTCAGGCTGTCCCGCGTAATGCAGTACCAGCACCTGCCGGGCGTCTGCGCAGATCAGGTTGAACAGGTTGTAGCTCTGGCGCTGGAGATGCCCCAGCACCCAGTCGATGGCGTCTGCCGACGTCGGCTGGCGCAGCGCGTCGAGGCAGAGCTGCCCGCGCGAGCGCACTATCGGGTCGAGCGGCCCCTCGAGACGGTTCGTGATCGCCACCATCAGGCCCGACTCGGACACCCCTTGCCACGACCCTCCCCGCTCGCCGTCGCGACCGCAGAACGCTCCGTCCGGCCGCCAGGCGGGCAGGACGCTGACGCTCACCAGCTGGCGACGAACTCGTTCACGTCCATCGCCGGCATCTCGTTGAAGTTGTAGGTCGTCGGCTCCCGCTCCTGGAAACCGGGCACCAGATTGGGCTCATCGACCTGGAGGGCGCGGTCGAAGGCAGCGAAGCGCCGCCACAGCGCGAGCCCTTCTCCGGGCGTTAGGCGTTCGCCGACGAGACCCCGTCCGTCCCGGGCCGCCCGAGCGATCTTGCTGAGCTGGAGCAGGCAGGACATGCGCCCCTCAGGCCGTCCGTGCAACACCTCCAGGCCAGCCGCGAATCCCGCCTCGTCACCGGCGATCATGGCGCGGAACATGCTTTCGATCGTGTCGAATTCGCGATGGCGCAGCTCGACGAAGCGGCGGAAGCGGGCGGCGAGGTGTTCGGGCAGCCGTTCGCAGACCTCGTCCGGCCAGTGCAGCACGTAGGCTTGCGTGAAGCTGCCGTTATTGTAGCCGCGGTAGGCGAACTGCATGGTCCGCCTGAGCCTGGCGCTGTAGTTGCTGCCCCAGTGCAGGATCGGCGTCAGGTAAACGACCCCGTCGCCGGCGCCGAGCTCGACCGGGATGGCGCCCTCCAGCGGTTCGTACAGGCTGTGCGCCAACTGCCTGTTTTCCTGTTCCGTGTTGTAGCGCATGTGAGACCGGGGGATCAGCCAGAACACGTCGTCATCGTAGAGCGCGATGTTCCACTGAGTGTAGTGGGGCGGGTTGAAGTGGTAGTCGTCGATGAAGCACTGGACGTTGCCGTGGGCGGACGGACGGATGTCCCGGTGCCATTCGGCTGGACCGTGATCCCGGCGCGGGTTGCAGAACATGCCGAATTGCGTGGGGACGATGTCCTCGCACTGCATGATCTGCCGGCTAACCCCTAGCGTGTTCTCATGGAACAGGAACTCGGTCGCCTGGTAGTCGTGCGGATCCACGACCCGGTCGAACAGAACCCGCGGCTGGCGGTCGATCTCCCACAGGCCACCGGGCGGCTCTCCTGGTTGCCGATTCCGGCTCCACCACTCCTTGTGGCGCTCGACCATCAGCTCGCAATGCGCGCGCAGCGACGCCAGTTCCTCCGGGGGCACGCAATCGCGGACCACCAGGAATCCCTCCCGCATGAACTGTTCCATTTCCACGACTTTCGACATTCAAAGCTCAGATCCTACGGCATCTGCATGCCGCCGTTGACTTCGATGGTCTGGCCGGTAATGAAGCTGCCGTCGTCGCTGGCCAGCAGCAGCACCGGACCGCCGCAATCCTCCGGCTTGCCGTCGCGGCCCAGCGGGATGCGCGCGATCAGTTCCCGGTAGGTTTCGGGATCGGTGTTCCGCTGATGGATGCGGGTCCAGATGATTCCGGGAGCGATGGCGTTGACGGTAATACCCCGCGGACCGCATTCCTTTGCCCAGTTCCGCACCATGTTGTAAATGGCGCCCTTCGCCGCCGCGTAGGTGATCGTCCCCGGAGCAGAGCCGCTACGGCCGCTTATCGACGAGGTCACGATGATCCGACCGGTCCCGTCGGGCAGCCGCCGCAGCGCGTGTTTGGCGCAGTAAAAGACGGCCTTGCAGTTGAGGTCCAGGCCGACGTCCCACTCGGCGCTGGTGAGCTCATCGGTCGGGATACTGCCGGTTGGGCCGCCGGCATTGGCCACGAGGATCTCTAGCCCGCCGAACTCGGCGATCGCCGTCGCCACCAAGCCTTCAACCTCCGCCTCCTCGGTGACGTCAGCGCGCGCCGCCAGAGCCCGGCCACCGCCCGCGCGAATCGCCGCGACTGTCTCTTCCGCCTCCCGTTCGCTGCGGGAGTAGTTGACTACCACCGCGGCACCACAGCGCGCCAGTCCCAGGCTGATCGCCCGTCCGATCCCGGTGCCGCCCCCGGTCACCAGCGCTCGCCTGTCCGCCAGATCTACCCTCATCGAATCGGTCATCACCACCCTCCTCATCGGTACGCTCGACCAATATACCACCGCCCACGCTGCGGCAAAAACTGCCCCGAGGGTCGGCTACCGACTTGATTCCCGCCGCTAGAGCCGGCATGTTTATCCGGTGCAGACCTGACTCCGGAAAGAGCGCCATGTTGACTGCGGACCAAGTAGAAGCCTACCGGCAGAATGGCTACGTGACCATCCCCGGCATGTTCGACGGGGAGACGATTGCCGAGTTGCGCCGCGTTACCGATGAGTTCGTACAGAAATCCGCCCAGGTCTCCGAGAACGACGAGGCATTCGATCTCGAGCCAGGGCACACCTCAAGCGACCCGCGGCTACGCCGCCTCAAGCGCCCCGAGCAGCAGCACCCGGCCTACGACCGCGTCTTTCGCGACAACCGCATTCTCGACATGGTCGAGCAGCTGGTGGGCCCCAACGTGCAGGAGTTCGGCGGCAAGCTCAACATGAAGTGCGCCGCCTACGGCAGCCCGGTGGAGTGGCATCAGGATTTCGCCTTCGGTCCCCAGCGCAGCAACGACGACATCCTGGCGGTCGGCGTGGCTATCGACCCCATGACGCCGGAGAACGGCTGCCTGCTCGTGGTCCCAGGATCGCACCAGGGCAAGATCTACAACCACTTCACCGAGGACGACGTTTTCGCCGGCGCCGTCACCGAGCCCGATTTCGACCCGGCCGACGTGGCCCCGGTACAGCTCGAAGCCGGCGACATCTCGATCCATCACGGTCGCCTGCTGCACGCCTCCGCGCCCAACACCACTCCCGACCGGTCACGCCGGTTCTACCTGCTGCAGTACAGTGCGGCGGACTCCTGGGTAGAGGGGGCCGACGCGGAGCAGATCGACGTCTACCGTATCCAGATGATCCGCGGCGAGCTGCCCACCGAGCCCCGCTACGCCGATATCCCGCCCGTACCCCGCCCGGCCGTCGTCAGGCAAGGCCGGGGGGGTTCCATCTACGAGCAGCAGACCCACCTCGGCCGCAGCTCTGCGAGACTATCTGAGCATTACTGAATATGCCCCGCATCGTCGTGACCGGCGCCGCCGGGGGCACCGGGGCCAGCATCGTCACCGGGCTCCACGACTGCGGCTGCGACGTGGTACCCACCGACCTGCGTCCCTGGACCCCCGAGTCACCCCCAGGCTACGTGCAACTCGACCTCCGTGACGCGGCCGGCGTCAACGACCTGCTGGCCGGCGCCGACGGCCTCGTCCACTTCGGCAGCCCACCCGCCGACTCGATGTACTCAACCACAGAGGCTTTCCACCACGTCGCCGTCGCCGGCTTCAACCTCTTTCAGGCCGCGGCGAACACCGGTGTCACCCGCGTCGCCTGGGCCTCAAGCATCGAGGTCTACGGCAACCTCACCCGCCATCCCTCCTTGCCGGTGACGGAACAAAGTCCGCTCAGCCCCCCCGGGATCTACGGCAGCTCGAAGCTACTGTTAGAACGCCTCGCCATCGATTTCAGCACCTGGCACAACATTGCCTTCGCCGGCTTCCGCCTCGCCCGCATCATCTACGACAACCCCAACGGCCGCACGAAGCTCCACCGCCTCGCAACAGATCCGGCAATGGGCGCCGACTGCCTGTGGGCCTACGTTGACGCCCGCGACGTCGCAACCGCCTGCCTGGCCTGGCTCGAGTCGGAGAGACCAGGGGCCGAAGTCTTCAACCTCGCCGCCGCCAACATTCACCTGGAAGCGGATACCCCCGTGCTCCTGCAGGAGCACGGCTACGGGCATCTCGCAGCGCCGCAGCTGGAGACCGCAGATTCGACTCCGTTTTCGACGAGCCGGGTGCGGGAAATGCTGGGCTGGAACGAGCGCTACGATTGGCGGGAATCGCTACAGACCTTCGACCCGAACGACCCCTCTCCCCCTAAGCCGGACACCCCCTACTCTTAGAGTAGGAATCGCCCCGAAAACAGCATGCCCTGCCCGACATCCCTCCATGTCTGGTCAAGGCTGAACGGATCAGCTTCACCCATGGGCTCCTCGCCCCTCAGACCTTCACCCCCCGAGCGAAACAACCAGGTTCCCAAACCCATCCACCAGAACCCGAAACCCCGGATGAATCACCGTAGTAGAATCCACCTCCTCCACCACCGCCGGCCCCTCAATCACACTCCCCGCCCTCAGCCCATACCTGTCGTAGATCCGACAATCCACGAAGCCCCCGCTCTCGGCAAAGTAGACCTGCCGCGACGCTTTCAATGCCCCCACCGCATCACCACCCTGCTTCCACTCCCGGATAGACGGCTTGCCGATCTCTCCGGTGACCGTCAGCCGGTGAGCGACGAACTCGACCGCCTCGCCGGCAGCGCTGAACCCATAGGCGCGGTCGTGCTCCTGGTGGAACTGTTCCTCGACCGCTACGATGTCGGCAGCTTCCAGTCTGTTATCGGGCAGCAGCAGAGTGAGCTCGTAACTCTGACCGACGTAGCGGATGTCAACCTGGCGCAGGATCGACATGGCCTCGGCAGCCACGCCCTCCTCCTTCATGGTGGAGCGACCCTGCGCTTCAAGCCCGGCGTAGGCCTCTTCCACCGCGTCGCAATCGAGGCAGTCCAGGCGCTCGATACGCGTCACCGAGTAATCCTGCTTCAGATCGGTTACCAGCAGCCCCGTGGCGGAGGTCGTGCCCGGGCTGGTAGGGATCACCGTCGTCGGCATCTCCATCTCGGCCGCCAGCCGGCAGGCGTGCACCGGACCGGCGCCGCCGAAGGCGACTAGCACGAAGTTCCGCGGATCGTATCCACGCTGGATCGAAACCAATCGCAGGGCGTTGACCATCGCCGCGTTGGCAATCTCGACAATGCCGTGCGCCGCCTCCACCACGTCCAGTCCCAATGGGCCGGCACAGTGCTCCTGGATCGACCGGCGGGCGGCAGCCTCGTCCAGTGCGATCTCGCCGCCGAGGAAGAACGCGGGGTTGAGCCGGCCGAGCACCAGGTTGGCATCGGAGATCGTCGGCTCGGTGCCGCCGCGGCCGTAACATACCGGCCCGGGATCGGCGCCGGCGCTGTGCGATCCCACCCGCAGAACCCCACCCGAATCAACCCAGGCGATTGAGCCACCCCCAGCGCCGATCTCGACCAGGTCGATCACCGGCGTCCGGATCGGATAACCTTCGCCGCGGCTGGCGCCGCCGGTGCTCTTGGCCGTGGCCCCGACCTCGTAGTCCTTAGTCACCCGCGGCGTGCCGTCCTGGATCAAGCCGACCTTCGCCGTGGTGCCACCCATGTCGAAGGAGATGACGTCTTCGTGGCCGAGAGAGCTGCCCAGGTGGGTAGCCGAGATGACGCCGGCGGCCGGCCCGGACTCCACCATGAAAACCGGCTTTTCGCTGGCAGCCGCGAAGCTGTACATCCCGCCGCCGCTCTGCATCACCAGCATTTCGCCTTTCACGCCGTCCCGCCTCAGGCGCTCCTCGATCCCCTGCAGGTAGCGGGCGACCACAGGACGGATACAGGCGTTTATCACCGTCGTGCTGGCCCGGGAGTACTCCCGAAACTCCGGCGCCACCTCCGAGGAGAGGGATATCACCGCTTCCGGGTAACACTCGCCCAGGATCTCGCCCACCCGCCGCTCGTGTTCCGCGTTGGTGTAGGCGTGCAGCAGGCAGACGGCGATCGCCTCCACCCCTTCGCGGCGCAGCTGCTCGGCTGCCAGGCGAACCGCTCCCTCGTCCAGCGGCACCAGGATGCCACCGCTGGCATCCAGTCGTTCCGGAATACCAAGGCAGAGATAACGCGGTAC
>CAYWBJ010000395.1:0-17556 GCA_964456165.1 uncultured Gemmatimonadaceae bacterium
ACAAGCGTTGTGCCGCGGTGTATCCTGGAGTGATGACCCACGAGGGTGCTATCGCCTCGGCCTACGAATACGACATCGCCGGCAATCTCGTCCGCGCCGTCGCCCCCGACGGCGCGGCTACCCGATACGTCTACGCCGCCATCGATCGGCTCACCGGCATCGAGTACCCCGCAGGTAACCGGGTCGGCTTTGAGTACACCAGCAGCTCGAAGCTGTTCCGCATTACCGATGCCACCGGTACTACGGTGTACAGCTACGATCGGCTCGGCCGGCTGCGGAGCACCCGGTTCCCCAACGGCCAGGAGGTAGATTTAACGCGCGATGCAGGCGGCAACGTCACGGCGATGGTCTATCCCGGTGGCGGGGAGGTGGTATACGAGTACGCTGCGGGCGGGGCGCTGGCTGGGCTCACGGATGCCTCGGGAAAATCTTTTTTTTCCTACAACAAGGCCGGTGACCTCGTCAGCTGGGTGCGTCCGAATGGCATCGAGACCGAATACCGCTACGACGGTGCCGGCCGTGTCGAGGGCGTCGTGCATCATCGAGACGGCGAAACGGTTCTCGCCTTCACTTATGTCCTCGACGGTGTTGGCCGGCCGCTGGAGAGGCGGCAGACCGGCACTGCCGGTACGCTCACGACTCGCTTCCGTTACGACGGGGGGGGACGCCTGCTTGAGGAGCGGTGTTCGGACGGCTACCGGGCGGAATACACCTACGACCATAGCGGCAACCGGCTGCTGCGGGCCGTGGGCAGCGACACTACCCGCTATGTCTACGGTCGCGACAACCGCCTGCTGATCGCCGGCGACCAGGTTTTCGACTACGACACGGCCGGCAATGTGGCAGCGCGCCTCACCCCGGACGGGGTTACCCGCTACGACTACGATGGCGCCGGCCAGCTGGTGAGAGTCTACGGGGATGGGCGGGTGACCGACTTCGGCTATCGTGGCGACGGCACGCCCTGGTCCAGGGTGAGCGGCGGGCGTCCGGTATTCTTCGTGACCGACCAGGGTGGGCGGGTGATCGCGGAAGTGGACGGCGCCGGCGGGCAGATCAATGCCTTCGCTTACGGTCCCACCCGATTGGGCGAAGCTGGTCTGCACTATCTCTACGACTATCCGGGTGGCAGCGTGGTCGCCACGATCGCGGGCGACGGCCGGGTGGTCTCCGATTTCCGGATCGATGCCTTCGGTCTGGTTCAGGCGGGCACCCAGGCCCGGTCGCGGAACGGATTTCGCGGCGGTCGGTGGGAGGCTGACCTGGGCCTGGTCTACCTGGATGGACGCTTCTACGACCCTGACCTGGGGCGCTTTCTGACCCCTGCTTCGACCGCAGGGGTTAACCTGGCGCGGCACCATAACGAGTACGCCGAGCTGGGATTCATCCTGGGCAAACACCGGGCCACGGCCGCGCTGCAGACGGCGGCCGCCTGGGGGTCCAGGTCCGATCCGGTGGCCACTGCAGTAGCGGAGGCGATCGTGGGTGACTACCGCGCCCCGTTAAGGCTTCCAGCACCGCGGCCTGCCTCGCCGCGTCTGGACGATCTGCTCAAGGATCCCCGCCTGCCTCCGGTTCTGGCACCAGAAGTCCGGCGCCTGTGGGGGGACCGGATCGGCAATCCGGGTATGGCGCGCTTCGCGGTCCGGCTTCCCGGCGCGGCACGTGCGGAAGGGCCGCTGCTGCTGGCGGCGGCCAGCATTGCCAGCGAGCATATCGGTCGGCGCTGGAACTGGCAGCCTGGCGAGCCGCGTGGACCATCCGTCGCCGGCGCCGTGGGTGGCTTGCAGCAGCTGCGAATCGGGGAGGTGGCGGGGGAGCTGCGCGACTACTTCGGCGAGATCACCCGCGTCACGTCGGTGCTGTTCGACCAGGATGGTGGCCAGCTGATCTTCAGCGGGGACGCCGAGCCGGAGAGCGAACCCCTGAAGCTGGACGACTTCGTCGTCGCGCTGCGGGCGATCTACGTCTTGCGCCAGGACCCGGCGGTCAGTATCGGCACCGAGCCGTCCGGACTTCCCGAGTACAAGAAGGTCCGCTACGACGGCGGCACGGCGAACACTTCCTTCGGTCAGACCATGTTCGCGGCCGACTATGCCCTCAAGACGCTCAGCATTGGTCGCGACAGCACCCGCACGCCGGTTCACCTGCCGGTCGAGGGCTTCAAGAGCGTGGTCGATTGGACTGTGGAACTGGATGAGCTGGTGCTGGGGATGCAGTGGAACAGCCGCGTCTGGTTCGTTCCCGGCCGTGTCGACATCCGCAAGCGGTCGGACGGTCACGGTATTCTAGTGGGCGACATCCCGGTCGTCACGTTGAGCGAGAGCCGCTTCTACCGCCGCTCGCTGCGGCAACGGGGCGTCGAGACCTTCGCGGGCTTTCTGACTGAGCATTTCGACTCCCTCGCGGTGACCTACCCGGTGGTGCGCAAGCTGCCGCAGCTGGCGCAGCTGGTCGCGGTGGCCAAGTGGATGCGTGATCATCGGATCCCGATCGACGCGGGGTGGGTGGAGGAATACGAGCTGGAGTGGGTGGAGACGCCGACGGTCGTGCGTGCGGTCGCTTCCCGCCGCAATGCCACCGGACCGACCGGTCCCGTAGTCTTCGAGATGGAAGGGGGGGTCAGCTTCAGGGAGCCCAATGCCTACGGCCTTGCCACAGAGCAGGTCGAGCGGGTCGAGGCGCAGGTGCTCGAGACCCGGCCGACGACTACCGGTGCTGCTACTTGGTCGTTCCAGGCTGGAGAGCGGACGGCCCAGGCGGTAGCCATGCCGGTTCGTGGCACACGCCGGGATGGGGTGTTGCGCTTCTCGCAGACCGACATCTCCGGCGCGGCATCGTCGCCGAGCCTGGTGCGCTACTATTCCTCTTTCGACAGGAGGCGTGAGCCGTTGGGCAACGGCTGGAGTCTGGTACCCTACCATCTCGAGCTGCGACGGGAGCTGGTCGGGGCACCGGGCGAATCCAGTCAACCGGACCTGGGTGATCGAGTGGTGCTCGTCGACCGCGCCACGGGCACGACGCAGCCATACGAGATCATCTCGGAGTTCGCCCCCGATTCCGCGCAGCCCACGCTTCGCCTCAACATGGACGGCAGTCTGAGCCTGGTGGGGGCGACTGCGGCCCGGGTCGACTTCGACGCGCGCGGTCGCCTTAGGGCAGTATTCGATCGCCAGGGGAAGTCGGTGCGATACCGCTTTGAAGGCAGCCGGCTTCTCGCGGTCGAAGGGGAGCGAGGTGAAGCGATCTTTCTGGAGTACGATGTGGCGGGCCTGTTGGCTGTGGCGCGCGACGGGAGGGGACATCGCGTGGAGTACGTCTACGATGAGCGTGGCAACCTGATTCAGGTAAGCGATGCTGCTGGGCGGCGGGTATCCTACGAGTACGATGCCGCTCACCGGCTGGTGGGCTGGGCCTGGGGAGAGACGGCGGGGATGCGGGCGAGTTACGACCAATTCGGGCGAGTTACCGAGTTCGTAGATGCCGGCGGCGCGGCGCGGCGATTCGACTACGGCCAGCCCGGGGAGACGATCGTATTCGACGATCTGGGAAACGCGACGACGAACCGCTACGACGGGGACGGCAGGTTGCGAGGGAAGGGCACCGCAACGGGTGAACTGGTGATGGAGCTCGCCGCGGACGGCACTGTGGCGACGTTGACGAGCTCTGCTGGCGCTCGGGTCGACCTGAGCTACGATTATCGGGGCAATCTGGTGGAGCTTAGGGATCCGCTGGGCGGGCGTTTCGACTTCGCCTACGGGGAGGCTGGACTGGCCTCCGTCACAGGCCCGGGCGGACTGCAGCGGAGATTCACCTACGACGAGGCGGGCAATCTCGTGGCCATCATGGACGATGCCGCACAGACGACGCTGGAATACAACGGGGATGGCCGCCTCACGGGCGTTGACGGGGGCATCGGCGGACCGCTGCGGATCAGTCGTGCCGAGGACGGCTTGGTGGTGGGCGTCGGCACGACCGGGGGCGGCAGCCTGCAGCTGGAGCGCTCGCTTGTGGGCTCTCCGGCTGCGGTAGTGGATGGTGTCGGGCGTCGCGCCGACTTCTCCCATGACGCCGCCGAGCGCCTGGTCGGTCTGGAGAGTGCGGCCGGAGCTTTTACCTACACGTATCACCAATCGGGCGGCCTGGGCAGCATCGCCGGCCCGGACGGGGCGACTACCCGAATTGATTATGATGGCGGCAGGGCGTCGGCGAGCGAGTTCGGCGACGGGGGGAGGCTCGAGCTAGACTACGCCGCCGATGGCCGCCTGGGAGCGGTAGCTGGCCCGGGCAATCGGCGGCTGGAGTACGAGTATGACGCCGGCGGCCGGGTCAAGCGGGTGACGTCGGTAGTCGCAGCCGAGTAGTCTCGGCTCGAGTTCCGGTACCTGCCGCGGGCGTTTCGCTTTTGAGCAGAGCCTGGTTCTGGTAGATCTTGCGGACCATCTCGCGCTCGAGCGAGGACGGGATATCGATGAACTTCAGCTGGAGGATCGACCCCTGGGTCTCCTCGTCGCGTCCGGTCACCCGGCAGACGAGGCCGCCGAGGGGGAAGGGCCCGTTGAAGTCGTCAGGAATCCGCATCAGGAAGGCGTGGGGATCATCGCCGTGCAGGAGGACTCGCATGCCGCCGCCGCTGATGTCAAGGACTTCACCCGGCACCGGTCCAACGCCCGCAAAGCCGGGTGTCGGGCAGTTTGATCCGGCCTCTTCGGTTGTGGTTGTATCGTCTTCTGAATCGGCATAGTAGGACTCGCTGGCCGCGGCGCTGTTCGAGCCTGGCACGCACTCGGAATCCTCTTCCCCGGCGGCGCCCCCGGGCAGCGGCTGCAGCGCGATGTCGAAGTTGATGTCAAGCCGGAAGAAGTCCCGTAGCTGCAGCCGCCCGATCCGGGCGGCGTGCCGCAGAACCGCCACGTGGGAGGCGGGATCGTGCTCGAGCACCTCCGATGTGAAGTGGTATTCGGTGTCCCCCTCGCGCCAGAAGCGAACACTCACCTCGCCACCCACGGCCAGGCTGTCGAGGCTGTGATTATCCTTCAGTAGGGGCGCACATTCTATCCCCCACTCGTCGCGCCTGGTGACCAGCCACGGAACACCGCCGGCCTCGTCGTTCGTGTACGTCCAAACCATCATCGTCAGGCCAGGGGGCAGCTGCCGCGTGGTGCGCAGCGCCTGATCGGTTGGCAGGGCGTTGAACTCCAGGCTGCTGCGGATTTCGCCGACCTCGGCGAACAGGGGATGATCGGGCTGGCTGCTCAACTGCTCGGTTACTGATCCGAGCAGGCGGTCGAAGACGTGAACCGAGTTGAGCAGCTGCAGCGGGTTGTTCATCTTGCGGCGGCGGCCGATCCCGAACAGGGTCTGGATCTGGGGCCCGGAGAGCCCCTTCTGGAGTCCCAGCTTCTCGAAGCGCGCCCGCAGCTCCTGGACGTGGCGGCGGTGGCGCAGGTAGTAGAGTGTCATGAGGGCAGCCAGTCCCAGGCAGAGCAGGACCAGCACGGTGATCGAAAACGGGGTCAGCTCGGCGCTGCGGGGACGGAGGTAGGGAAGGAACTCCCTGAGGTTCTCGTTCATGAGGCGGGGCCGCGACTGTGGGCGGTCACAAGCCTACCCGGGGAGCTTGAAGAGGGGTAGTGGTCAGACGCGACGAACTTGCAAGCGAACTGAGTGCGTTCATCGTCGAGCTGTGCCGCATCCAGATCAGGTGGGCCGGCTCTGCCACTCTGGATCCGAGCTTGTTGACTGCTGCGACGAGCGCTGCTTTGCTTATGCCCTCGTCGTCCATGGAAATGCCTACTTAGTTGCCCGGGTTGCCGACCACATGCCGCGTTTGAGAACCGCCGCCGTGCTGGCCTTGATGGCGAAGAGAAATATAGCCACAAAGTTCGAATTATCTCAAGTTTGCGGCATTGCTTATGGCCGTTTGCGGGAGCTCCTGGAGGGGGCGGAAACGGCAGTCGGGGAGCGGGAGCTGGAGCAGCTGTGCCGCTGTCTGAGATGTGCTCCAGAGGCGATCTCAGGCGGCGGCGGCAGAGACTATCCCCCCTCCTCGAGCACCTCGTCGGCGTGATCGTCGATGAAGGCCTGGAGCAACTCTTCCACTTCCTCCGGGACCTGGGTGAAGCGCCAGCCGGTCTGGAAGTTGCCGTCCGGCCCCATGCCCCACTTGAGCTCCACCTCCACCAGCGGGAGGGGCTCGTAGTGGCCAGGAAAGCGCAGGCGCATGTGGGTGAGACCGCGGTCGTCGAGGGTGCGCTCGAAGGCATCCGAATCCTCGCCGACCAGTCGCAGCCCCAGCACGCTGATATCGCAGGTGAAGAACCCGACGTACTGCTCCGAGCCCGGCAGCTGCAAGTCGATGAACCAGCGTACCGGGAGGCGCGGGGTCTCGCGGCGCCGGCTGCCGAACAGATCGCGAAAGGAGTTCACTTCGATTCCACCTCCAGGGCGTGGACGCGCAGCGCCATATCGACCTCATCCCGGCGTGGAATCGAGTCCTGCGTGCCCGTTCGGGTGACACAGAGAGCAGCAGCTGTGACGGCGCGATGCATTGCCTCGCGGGGCTCCGCGCCGGTTGTCCGGGAGGCCAGGAAGTAGCCGATGAAGGTGTCGCCGGCCCCGGTGGTATCCACGGCCTCGACCGTCGGGGCGGCTACTTGAAAGGTCTGATCTCCAAGGAAGAGCGCGCCGGCGGCTCCCAGGGTGATGACGATCTCGGCGGCGGGAAAGCGGTCCCTCAACTGCTCGGCCAGCACACCCGGATCCACGGCACCCGGCGCTGTGGCGCATCCGGCCAGGCCGGATGCCTCGGATTCGTTCAGGATGAACAGGTGGACCCGTTCGTTCGGGTAGTCCAATACGTCGGAGGCAAACGGCGCCGGGTTGAAGCAGATGGTCATTCCTTGGTCGGCAGCTTTGTTAATTATATCATGTATTCCACTTATCTCATTCTGCAACAATAATATGTCGTCTTGTCCGTGCGAGGTTATTGCAGCCTCGATCAGGGGTTTGTCGATCTCGGCGTTGCTGCCGGCGTGGATGACGATCGAATTCTCTCCAGATCGGTCGACCTGGATGATTGCGTGGCCGGTCGGTGCCGTGCCGCGGCGCGTATGCCCCATGTCGACGCCCTCCCGGGCGAGTCTGTCGACGAGCCAGTCGCCGTCGGGGCCGACCATGCCGGCGTGGCTGACAGGGGCACCGGCCCGGGCCAGGGCCGCGGACTGATTGGCCCCCTTGCCGCCGGCACAGAGGGCGTAGCCGCTGCTCGCGACAGTCTCGCCCGCACGGGCGATCTTCTCCACCTGGTAGACGTGGTCGATGTTCAGCGAGCCGAAGCAGAGGACGCGCAAGGAAGGGTGCGCTCAGGCGTGCACTTCTTCAAGGGCCTGGCGGGCGGCCCCGTCGAGGAAACGGAAATCGCTGCTGAAATCGATGAAGCTGAAGCCCTGCTCGATGCGGCTCCTCGTCGCCGCGCTAGTTCGGGTTGGCAGACCGCATGGCTTGCCGGCGCGCCGGCAGCCCTCCAGGAAGGTGGCGAGCGCTTCCTCGTGTTCGGGGCAACCGGCCTCCACACCCATGGACAGGGCCAGGTCGTTGGGACCGAGGAAGCCGATGTCGACGCCCTCGACGCTGGCGATGGCCTCGCCGTTTCTGATCCCCTCCAGGTCCTCGATCTGGGGAATGCATAGGACCACGTCGCTAAAGGTCTCGCGATAGTCGTCCGACAGGGTGACGCAGCGTCCAGTTCCGGCAGATCGCGTGCCCTGCGGCGGGTAGCGCATGCACCGGGCCAACTCCTTCGCCTGTTCGGGGGTGCTGACGTGGGGGACGACGATTCCGTAGGCGCCGGCGTCGAGGAGCCGGCCGATGGTCACCGGATCGTGATCCCAGGCGCGCACCAGGGGAACCGCGCCGCGGGCTTCGATCGCCCGCATCGTGTTGGCGATCAGAGTCAGGTCAAAGGCGGTATGCTCGGCGTCGATGGCGATCCATTGGAAGCCGGCGGCGGCCATTACCTCGGCGGCCAGCGGCGAGGCGAGGTTGAGCCAGCTGCCGATGCTGACTTCGCCGTTGTCGAGGGTCTCTTTGATGGGATTCTTCATTCTCAGTCCGCAGTCGGGGCCGCACGCGGGGCGCGGTGGCAATCCCCTAATATAGGGCGCAAAATCAGGGGGGGAATCGCCGGGCGATGCGGCGCCGATTGACACCCCGGCGGGCTGGCGCTATCATGCTCGGCCATGGCTCAATACTCTCACCGCGAGTCCCCCTACGAGGTGGTCGTCCAGCGGGACGTGATAGTGATCGCACGGGATGGCGTGCGGTTGGCAACCGATCTGTACTTCCCGGCCCGCGATGGCGCAGCCCTGCCGGGTCGGTGGCCGGCGCTCTTGCACCGCACGCCCTACGACAAGGTGCAGGTCGAGCGCAATCTGGGTTACGCCGACTATTTCGCGCGACGCGGCTACGTCGGTATCATCCAGGACTGCCGCGGCACCTTTGCTTCCGAGGGGGAGGTGGCGTTCCTGGAGCCCGAAGCGGAGGATGGTGCTGACACCATGGCCTGGATCGAAGAGCAGCCCTGGTCCGATGGCAAGGTGGGCACCTGGGGTGCTTCATGGTCCGGGTGGACGCAAACGGCGCTGGCCGCGATGGGACCGGCCAACCTGGCGTCGATGATACCAGCCGTCAGTGGCTCCCTGGCCCACGAGAGCTCGGTGCGCCAGGGCGGGGCTCTGGAGCTGCGGTTTCTCGCGTGGGCCTTCTGGCACTCAGGCACCAACACGCAGAAGGAGCTCAAGGCCGATCCACGCGTTGACGCCGCGCTGAACCTGGGGGCGCCCAACCTGCACGACTGGCTGCAGCGCATGCCCATCCGCCAGGGACAGACCCAGCTCGCTCAAGTGCCTGCCTACGAGCGCTGGGCCCTCAAGATCCTGACCGAATCCGACTTCAGCGATTACTGGCGACACCCCAGCGTTGCGCCCGCCCTGCACTGGGACCGGTTCCCCGACGTGCCGGTGTTGCTGATCGGCGGTTGGTACGACTCCTACACCCGCGGCACATTCGACAACTTCATCGGTCTCAGCACCCGGCAGAAGAGCCCGGTGCGGGTGCTGATGGGACCCTGGGTCCACGGTTACGCGACGTTGGAGTCGGACGTGGCCGGGGACGTGGAGTTCGGTCGCGATGCCGCCCTGGACAGCGTGCGCGATGTGCATGAGGAGTGGTTCGACTGGACCCTGCGCGACGCTCGCTTGGACCTGACCGGTCGGGCGCCGTTGCGGCTCTTCGTGATGGGTGGCGGTGGCGGTCATCGCACCAACAACGGCCGCCTTTTCCACGGCGGCCGCTGGCGGGACGAGTGGGAGTGGCCGCTGGCCCGGACCGAGTTCAGGTCCTATTACTTCCACGCCGGCGCGGAGTTGAGGGCCGAGCCGCCGGAGGCCGAGGATGCCTCGACTACCTACGCCTTCAACCCGACCAACCCCGTACCCTCCATCGGCGGCAACGTCTCCTCGCTTCGGGCTCTAGGGCCGCTGCCGGCCGGTGTCGGCGATTCCCGCTGGGCCGATCGCCAGTCGCGCTACGAGGAAATCATGGCAGCCGGCGGCTTCGATCAGGTCGAGTCCGAGCGCGTCTGGGGCTGCAGGCCGCCCTACCTGCCGGTTGGCTCGCGCCGGGACGTGCTGGTTTTTGAGACGCCGCCCCTGGCCGCCGATCTGGAGGTCACGGGCCCGATCGAAGTCTACCTCTGGGTCTCCTCGACTGCGGTCGACACCGATTTCACCGCCAAGCTGATCGATGTCTACCCGCCCAGCAGTTGGTACCCGCGGGGATACGCCCTCAATATCAGCGATAGCATCCAGCGACTGCGCTACCGCAACGGCAGGGCGACCGCCGAGTTCCTGCCGCCGGGCGAGGTGGACGAGATCCGCATTGTCCTCTACCCGACGAGCAACCTGTTCGCGGCCGGTCATCGCATTCGGGTGGACGTCTCCAGCTCGAACTTCCCCCGGTTCGACGTCAATCCCAACACCGGCGAGCCGATCGGCACCGAGCGCCGCACCGCCGTCGCCGACAACACCATTTACCACTGTCGGCCGCGTCCGTCGCGCATCGTCCTGCCGGTAATTCCCGCCACTGAACCGCTGCACCAGGGGGTGAGCTGACCATGCATCATGCGCCATCTCCGAAGGCAGGCTTCGGACTGATCGAGACGAGAGGGTGATGGGCCTCTACCCGAATCTGTTCTCGCCGATCGAGGTAGGCGGGCTGGAGCTTGCCAACCGGGTGGTGCTGGCGCCGGTGGACGTGGGCCTGCACGGACCCGAAGGCGAGGTGACTGATCGCTACATCGACTTCATCGTCGAACGCGCCCGGGGCGATACCGGCCTGCTGATAACCGAGTTCACCAGCGTCACGCCGGAGCAACGGGTGATCACGACCTCGGTTTGGGACGACCGGTTCATCCCGGGGCTGGCCCGCATGGCCGACGCTATCCACGCAGCCGGCGCTCCAGTCTTCATGCAGATTGCCGCCCTCGGCGGCAAGTCCTACGTCGAGCCATTCGCGCCGTCGGCCATCGAGTCTCCGCTCTACGAGCAGGTGCCTAGGGAGATGACCCTCGACGAGATCCGGGCGATGGTCGAGCGGTTCGTACTGGGAGCCCGGCGAGCCCAGAAGGCCGGCTTCGACGGGGTGGAATACCACTGTGCCCACAGCTACCTGGGCGGCCAGTTCATATCACCCCACACCAATCGCCGCGACGACGAGTACGGCGGCGATTTCGAACGCCGCATGCGGTTTGGCGCCGAAGTGCTCGCCGGCATCAGACAGGAGTGCGGGGAGGGCTTTCCGGTCGGCTTCAAGTTCAGTGCCCACGAGCACCTGCACGGGGGCGTCAACGACTGCTATGACAGTGGCCACAACGACCAGCTTCACCTTAGGGTGGCGGAGTTCATGGAGAACGCCGGCGTTTGTTACCTGCACGTGGCAACCACTTCGGCCACCCTCATGCGGGTCAAGGGGTTCGTGGAATGCACGCATCCCTCGGTGCCGCCGATGTACATCGCGCCGAACACGTTGGTCGACTTGGCATATGAGGTTAAGGCCAACGGCGCGCAGGTGCCGGTGATCGCCACCGGCGGCATCACCGATCCGGCCGACGCCGAGAACGTGATCGCCAGCAGCCAGGCCGACATGGTTGCCCTCGGGCGCACGCTGATCGCCGACGGCCACTGGGCCCGCAAGGCGCGTGACGGCGAGAACATCGCGCCCTGCATTCGCTGCAACTTCTGCCACTCGTTCGTGGTCATGGACCGCGGTGGCATCCAGTGCACTACCAATCCGGTCGTTGGCCGCGAGGCGACCGTCAGCTTTGACCGGACGGCAGAGCCGAGGCGCGTCGTGGTGGTCGGCGCTGGGCCGGCCGGCCTGGAAGCGGGGTTGCGGGCGCAGGCGATGGGGCACGAGGTCGTCGTCTTCGACCGCCGGGACCGGCTCGGCGGCGAGATGCTTTCCGCCTCTGTTCCCGACTTCAAGTGGGACATCAAGCGGCTGCTGCGTTATTACGAAGTGGAGGTGGAGCGCCTCGGGCTTGAAGTCAGGTTGGGCGTCCACGTGACTATCGACCGGCTTCGCGAGTGGAGCCCGGATGCAGTGGTGCTGGCCACCGGCGGCACGGCGATAATCCCGGACGTCCCGGGCATCGCCGCGGCGTCGGTTCTGACCGCGGTGGAAGCGTTGGTGGACTGGCAGAAGCGGGATGTCGGCGAGCGGGTGACAGTGCTGGGGGGCGGGCTGGTGGGGTACGAGATGGCCTGGTTTGCGGCCCAACAGGGCCGCGACGTGACGATGGTGTCGCGGCGTCCGGAGGGCGAGGTCGGCAATCTGGAAGAGCACGGCTCCAACCTGGCGCTGCTGATCAAGGGTATCCGCGACGCCGGCGTGAAGATCATGGCCGGATGCCAGTTGCAGGCAGTTGAGCCGGGATCGGTTACCCTGCGCGGGACCGACGGCAGCGAGCTCTCCCATCCCACCGATCACCTGATCGTCGCCCACGGCTATCGGCCGCGCCGCGAACTCGCGGCCCAGATCGAAGCGGCTGACCTTGCCTGCGCGGTGATGATGGTTGGGGACTGCGTCGAGGTCAGGAACTTCTTCGACGCCATCAACGAGGGGGCCCACGTGGTGCGGGAGAAGCTGGCTTAGCTCAGTCGCGTTGGGCGATCAGCTGTTCGACTTCCGCTAAAAGGTGATCCAGGACCACGTCATACGGGAATTGCCCCAATTGCTCGGTACCCCGCTTAAGGTTGACGAAGTTGGGAGCGCACCAGAGGCCCAGATCGGCGTCGTCGGTTTCGCCCGGGCCGTTCACGCGGCAGCCCATCACTGCGATGGTGATGTCGTGCCCGCTGGCATACCGGGTCACCTCCCGCACCTTGAGCGCCAGGTCGACGAAGGCCTCGTTCTCCACCCGTGAGCAGGACGGGCAGGAGATGATGTTGAGGCCGCTGTCGAGGAACTCCGGCACCGAGCGGAAGCGACCAGCCTCGATGTCGCCGAGGATATCCCGCCCCGCACGGATCTCCTCGCCCTTCTCTTCGAATGGCAGCGTCAGCGAGACGCGGATGGTGTCGCCGATGCCCTGGGAGATCAGTTGCTCGAAGGCGATGCGGGTCTTGATGACGCCGTCGGGCAGCATGCCCGCCTCGGTGACGCCAAGGTGTAGCGGTACGTCCGGTCGGTCGGCAGCGAACCGTCGGTTGGCCTCGATCACCTTCTTCGGGTCGGAATCCTTGAGCGAGACACAGTAGCGGGTGAAACCCAGATCGTCGAGCATCTGGCAGTGTTCGAGAGCCGAGACCAGCATCGGCGAGACGGAGTCCTCTTCCGGAAACTGGGCGAGCTTTTCGGGATCAACCGAGCCGCAGTTCACTCCCACGCGCATGGCGCAATCGTTCTTTTCCGCCTCCTCGGCGAGGAACGCGACCTTGTCGCGTACCGGGCGTTCCTTCTCGTGGTGGTACAGGTGGCCCGGGTTGTAGCGGATCTTCTGGACGTGGGGGGCGATGCGGGCGGCCAGGCGATAGTTCTCCTGCAGATCCACCGATAGCGGGGTGTCGGTCGCCGCGCTGATCTCGGTGAGGGCCTCGACGTCCTTCCTGCTGTCGACGGCGACCCGGATGATGTCGGCGCCGGCCGCCTCCATCAGTTCGAGCTGGCGGCTCGTGGCCGCGATATCCTGGGTACGGGTGGCCGCCATGCTCTGAACGGCGATCGGGTGACCCGCGCCGATGGTCACCGTGCCGATCTGGACGGATCGGGTGGGGTTGCGGGGCTGCGAATTCATACTCTCTGCGGTCGGTGCACGGGGTGAGAGCTAGTATACTCGGCACCTGTCTGACTGTCAAAAACGTGTCGTCGCTAGTGTTACTTCCCAATAATCGCTGGCGTATTCTGACGCCGGTCCATCCCGTCTCGCGGCGTTGCCTGCGCTCGTCGTACGCCATCGGTACGACTCGCTCAGGTGCCTTGCGAGGCGGGATTGCGGCGGGACCATGTCGGCCAGGGGTGCGACCTCGCCGCGGCCGCTCCAGTCGAGGTGCCCGCCGGCATTAGCGTTGGCTCCACTCCTTCACGCAGCGGTCGGCCTCAGGCTGTTGTCGGAGATCGGCTGAAGTGGCGTGGCGTCCCGGTTGTGGTGGTACCAGTCGCGCTGCTCGCCGACACAGGCATTGGAGACGGCGTTGTAGATCAGGTACATGATTGCCCGCCGCCACGGCGAGACGTTGGTGGCCGAACCGTGGACCAGGTTGCAGTTGATCAGGCAGACGGAGCCGGCGGGACCAAGCAGTGGCTCGATGCCGTTGTCGGTGGCCAGGGCCGTCAGCGTCTCTTGGTCGATCTGCATCAGGTCATAACCCCGGCCGACTGTATCCGGGTGGACGCTGGAATCCATCAGGCCGTGGCGATGCGAGCCGGGGACTACCAGCAACGGCGAGGTTACGGGTGTGCAGTCGTCGATGAAGACCGCGGCCATCACGCAACGCGGTTGCGGCATGCCATCGACCTTTTGCCAGGGCGGATAGTCCTGGTGCCAGTCCCAGGAGGCGCCGGCGCCGAACCCTTGCTTGGGATTGAGGCGGCTCTGGTGGAGGTAGACGTCGTCGTCGAGCAGCTGCCGGCACGGAAGTAGGATGCGGGGCAGTAGCGAGAGCTGGCGGAACGGCTCGGAGAGAGCGTGGGCACCGAAAACCAGCCGGGCGGCCTCGTCCTCTTCTCGCTCACGCACGACCTCGGGGCCGTGGCGTCGCAGCAGCTCCGGCACCTCGGCTTGCAGTGCCACGACCTCGGTGGCGTCTAGAAGCTCGGCGAAAAAGAGGTAGCCGCGCTCCTGGTATTCGCTCAGCTGGCTTTCGTCGAGGCGCATCGTAGTCTCCACGTCGGTGGTGAATCGGTCGGTGGTCCGATCTATCGTGGCGCGGGCCCGTGAGCATGTCAAGCGCGCGGAGTTTGCTGAGCATGGTGCGATTATCTAATCTAGCGGTTTGGCTGGATCGGAGGAGATCGGCATACGGAACAGCCTGCACCTGGTGGCAGCGGTGGGGCTTTGCTGTTGCCTCTACGGAGCCGTGGCCGTCGGCGCCACGGCCGGAGGAGATGACACCGTGCAATCATCGACGGTCGTGGACACGCTGGGCGAGACTGCGGGCGGTGAGGCGGTGGAGCGTTTCACCCTGACTAATGCGAACGGGGCGATCCTGCGCCTCATCAGCTTAGGCGCAACCATTTCCGAACTGCACGTGCGCGGCAGGGACGGCGCCATGGAGGACGTGGTCCTGGGCTACGACGAGGTCGCCGATTACGAGGCGAACGTGCCCTACGTGGGCTGTGTCATCGGGCGCGTGGCCAATCGCATCGCGGCAGGCAGATTCGAGCTCGATGGCACCGTCTACGAGCTCGCTCGCAACTTCGGCGCCAACCACATCCATGGTGGCAACGTCGGCTTCCACCAGCGGCTCTGGCACGGTCAGACCGCCGCCGGCGTCGATCCTGCTGTGCGGTTTGCTTACACCAGTCCCGACGGTGAGGAGGGCTATCCCGGCCGGCTGGAGGTTGCTGTGACCTACACCCTGACCGGGGCTGACGGGGTGCGCATCGATTACGAGGCTGCCACCGACCGGGCGACGCCGGTCAACCTGACGAACCACGCCTACTTCAACCTGGCCGGTGGCGGTGTTGTCAGCGGTCACGAAGTCAGAATCGCGGCCCGCACCTACACCGAGCGGGGGGATGAGGGCCTTCCTACCGGTGCCATCATCCCGGTGGTCGGCACCCCCCTCGATTTCACCGCGTCCAAGCCACTGGCTGTCGACATCGACAAGCTAGAAGTCGGCTATGATCACAACTTCGTTCTCGATGGCGGCGGCTCGGAAGCCACGTTTGCCGCCGAGGTGTTCGAGCCGGGCAGCGGGCGGGTGATGAAGGTCTTCACCACCCAGCCGGGTGTGCAGCTCTACACCAGCTACTACCTGCACGACCATATTGGAAAGGGAGGGCGTCAGTATGGCCAGTGGCAGGCGCTCTGTCTCGAGACCCAGCACTACCCGGATTCCCCCAACCAACCTGATTTCCCGAGCGTGATCCTGCGTCCCGGGGAACGTTACCACCAGACGACCGAATACCGCTTTTCGGTGCGCTGAGCGGCATCCGGCCTGGAGCACCTGCGAACGTGGATGCAGTAGCCGGATTGTGGAACGCCATGGTGCCTACCGGCAAGGTGACCGGTGCCTTGGTCGTTGCGCGTTCCCTCTATTCCTACGTCGTGATGACCGAGCGGGTCAGGGTTCTCGGCCGCATCCGCCATGCATCGGATACATTCGCCGGTGAGATCGAGGCCAACAGCATGCTCGATGGCGGCACCGAGGCGATGGCCGAGAGGGCGACTGAACTGGCGGGACGAGGTCCGTGCGCGCTGGCGACCTCGATCAACTGGGACACTGGGAGAGCATGCCTGAAAACAAGCCGTTCGGGTGATCCGACGAGGCCTGCGCCACCATCAACTCGTGGAGCTCCGCGGCGCTCTCGTTTTGGGATGCCACTAAAGACTCGGCGGTGGGCGTCACCGAATGGTTTCAGACGATCAGGGGTGATGCCTAGACCAAGTTCGTCATCTACGGTATCGCCATGGCAGGTGAAGCGGAGGTGGCCAGAATCGAGGCCAGCACCGACCTGGAGGGCACCCAGGCTGGCGGCTGTCTATTCTTCGGGGGGAAACCAGTTGCCGATCTGGCTCTGGATGGCTCGCGCCTGGGCGGCGCTGGAGATCTCGAACTTGCTGCGGGGCAGGTAAACGCCTTCGCGCTTCTGGAAGCGGCGGATCGAGATCTTGGCAGGCCCGAACTCGCCTGACTTGCGATCCAGGTCCTGGTAGAGAAACATGATCGTTGTCCACGATCCCTTACTAAGAACGTGCTTGTCGAGTTCCTTGCGCAGGAGTTGCCCATCCTCTTCGTAGCTAATCGTAAGTTCCTCGACGTTCTCAGCCATGCCTTCCTTCCGCGTTCCTTGGGCTTGCGTATCAGAATTATAAAACCGTCTCTCGTGGCTAGCAACCCGATTCTCCGTCTCAGGTCGCCGTTCGGTCACCCCTCATGATCAGTTCGCTCGCCGCTTCGACGTCGATGTCGCCGCGGGCGTAGTCCCCCACCTTGCGCCCGTGGCTTAGAAAGGTCAGGCGATCCGCCACCTCGAAGACATGGTGGACGTTGTGGGTTATGAAGATCACGCCGAGGCCCCGCTCGCGCGCGGCGACGATATAGCCGAGAACCTTCCGGGTCTCGCCGATCGATAGGGCGGAGGTGGGCTCGTCAAGGATGAGGAGGCGGGAGCCGAAGTGCACGGCCCGGCCGATGGCGATCGACTGCCGCTCGCCTCCCGAGAGGGATTCGACGCTCTCGCCGGCGTCGCGGATGCGGATGCCGATCTCGGCCAGGGCGGCGCGGGAATGGGTAGCCATGGCACGGCGGTCGAGAAAACGGAACGGTCCGAAGTGGCGCACCGGCTCCCGTCCCAGGTAGAAGTTGCGGGCGATGCTCATGAGCGGGATTAGCGCCAGGTCCTGGTATACCGTCTCGATGCCCAGTCGATGCGCCTCGAGCGGAGATGGGACCTGCACCTGCTCGCCCGCGAAGCGGATTTCTCCTCCGGTCGGCTGGTGGATCCCGGTCAGCAGCTTGATGAGGGTCGATTTGCCAGCCCCGTTGTCGCCTAGCAGGGCCACGACCTCGCCGGTATTCACCGCGAAATCGACGTCGGCAAGGGCGCGGATGTGGCCGAAGTTGCAGCAGAGCCGGATGGTTTCGATTAGTGGTGTTTCCGCCTTCATCGCCGGGTTCATTGGCGCCGCCGCACGAAGGTGTTGATCACGACGGCGGCGATCATGATGGCGCCGATGGCGCCGCGGAACGCATTGGCCGGGATGCTGAGCAGCACCAGGCCGGTGCGCAGCATCCCGGTGAGGGTGGTGCCGATGACGGTTCCGGCGATGCCGCC
>CAYWBJ010000396.1:0-4545 GCA_964456165.1 uncultured Gemmatimonadaceae bacterium
CCCCCTGTCAGAATCGCTGCGGATCCACGTGGTGACCGCCGATACGTTCGGCCTTGCCGGCAGGCACCTGGCCGACTTGCCCTGCCAACTCACGGTGCTGCCGCCCGGCAGTCAGGATCAGGCCAAGCTGGACTTCGTTACGTCCCTAGGCGCGACGACCACCGTCGCGATCGGCAACGGTCGCAACGACCGCAGGATGCTGGCCGCTGCCGCTCTCGGCATCGCCGTCCTACTGGAAGAGGGTGTCGCGGTCGAGACGATGCAGGCAGCGGACATCCTCTGCCCTCACATCACCGCCGCCCTCGACCTGCTCGCCAATCCCCTGCGCCTGACGGCAACCCTGCGCTCCTGACATACCGCGCGGATGAAGCTCGATTGAGGAAGGAGGGCCGCGATGCCACGAGTGTACAATGAGGAGTTCACCGACGGACCCGGAGGCTGGATCGCCGACGTCCGCAGTCCGCTGCCGATCTGGGACGGTGTCGCCCACTGCTACAGCCCCTGGACCGTCGACGCCAACCACGCACCTCCAGGAGCCGGTTACCTGCACCTGCTGATGTTCATCTACTCGCGGGCGGCAGGAGCGCAGCCGCGCGACGGCCAGATCGGCGGGAAGAACCGGTTCGTCGAAGAGGACCACAGCACCAACCTGACCAACGCGAAGCTGACGATTCGCTCGCGCGGGCATCTCGACCTAGCGGGGCCGCTGTGCAACAACCACCGGCCGGTGCCGGCCCCCGACGTCGGCGGGGCGCAGATGTGCCTGCTGGTGCAGGCCGAGGTCGGCGAGGGTGAGGCTGCGACGACCACCAACTTCGTACTGACCGGGCAACCGTTCGACATCACCCCGGAGTGGTCCGAGCAGACGATCGAGTTGACACCCGATCCCGAGCAGTGGACTTGCCTGGGGGCACGGCACGACCTGACCGCTACGTACGGGTATGGAGAGATCGCCGCGGTGCTGGCCGACGTGAACTACGACTTCATGTTCATTCTGTTCCCGCTGAACGTGGTGCCCGTGGGCGAGGTCGAGGATCGCGATCGGCAGTGGGCGGCGATCGACTACAAGGTGGATATGCAGAATCTGCCGAAGGGACTGATCATGTTCGACCGCGTGCAGATCAAGTATCCCGAATGAGCCGGTGGGGCGATCCGCGTCGGCTGCCGATCGTGGGGGTGATGGGATCCGGCAACGATCCCCACGAGGAAAAGGCGACGGTACTGGGGCGTTGGCTCGCGCAGCGCGGTGTCCACCTGCTCACCGGGGGCGGTGGCGGCGTGATGACGTCCGTGAGCAAGGCCTTCAACGAAACCCCGGACCGCCGGGGACGGGTGATCGGGGTCGTCCCCGGGGAGGACGGGGAGCCAAAATCGGGTTATCCGAATTCGTGGGTCGAGATCCCGATCATCACCCACCTGAGCCGCTCCGGCACTCTTGGCCGCGACGTTGGCTCGCGGAACCACATCAATATCCTCAGCTCCGATCTGGTCGTGGCACTGCCCGGCAACTCGGGCACCTCCAGCGAAGTGGCCCTGGCGCTTTCGTACGGGCGTCCGATCGTGGCTTTCGTCGACGGGCGCGACCAGATTCCGGATCTGTCCCACGAGGTGCCGATTCGGGCTACGCTCGAGGCTGTGAGCGCCTTCGTCGAGGCGCAGCTGGAGGGCCTCGCTGCCAGGTAGAGGCTGGAAGAGGCCTACTCCATCCAGTCTCCGTGCTTTTCCTCAAGGGTCTGCATCATCCGGTCGAACACCTCCAGCGAGAATCCCTGGTAGGGGGAAAGCAGGCGCAGGGGCATGTCCACGCCGGCGGAGCGCACGATCATCTTGTCGTAAGCGCCGTCGATCCCGGTTTGGCCGGCGGTGGAGCCGATGAAGTCGTCGATCACCAGCATGATACGGGTGTGGAGGCGGAAGAGGTTCTCGAAGTCGCCGGCGACGCCGTAGCCGAAATACTCGTGCGTCCGCTTCGGTATCATCGCCCCCAGCGAAGTCAGCAGGGAGCACTCCCCGTAGAGGCAGCCGAAGGGGAAGTTGCCCTCGCTGAAGAAGTGCTGGATGTCGGTCTCGCGGACCAGCCGGGCGCACTGGTCGGCTGTGGCGCTGGTGAACTTAGTGGCTGCCAGGTTGGGCACCGCGTCCTGCAGGCGCTTGTAGTCCTCCACCATCAGCACCCGCTTCGGCCGCGGCAGGTTGTAGTGCAGGAACTTCGAGTCGGGAAAGCTGCCGCAGACATCGGTGAAGTAGGTCATGTACTCGTCGTCCGTCAGCTCGCCCCAGGGCGTCAGCGAGATCTGGAAGGCGCGGAAGCCCATGTCGTGGGCGATGCCGATCTTCTCGACCACCTGGGCGGTCGACATGCCGATGACCCCGACCATCGGGTGGACGTCGTCGCCGCCGGTCTCCTCGCCGAAGAGCGAGACGATGTCGGTGAACTGGGACACGGTGACCGCGTAACCCTCGCCGGCGGTGCCGAAGATGTAGAGGTTGTTGAAGCCGAGCGCGATGGTGCCCCGAACCTCCTCGCGGAAGGTCGTCTCGATCAGGTTGTAGTTCTCGTCCCAGGGAATCTCGCAGCTGGCAAGCACGGCCTGGTGGTAGCGTTTCGTCATCGGATCAGCTCCTCGCTTACTAACTCGGTGAAATCGGCCGCCGGCACATCAAGCCTCGCCGCCCCCGCAGAATCCGATGGCGGTCAGGGCGTAGACGATCGCAACACGTACCAGTTCGTCCACCGGCACCTCCTCGTCGACAGTGTGTGCGCCGAGGGCGTGCGGTCCGTGGGTGATCGGCGGCGCGTCCGACAGCCGGGCGATGTTGTTGCCGTCGTCGAGCACCGGCTTGAACCCCAGCGGCAGTTCTGCGCCGGTAGTGGCGGCATAGGCTGACTGGAATTCGGTGACGAGGGAGTGTGCCTGGTCCAGCTCGAACGGCGGGGCCAGGTACATGAAGGTACCGTCCACTGCGATCCCGTCGCGGGCTTCGATCTCGCTCAGGATACTGCGGAACTCCTGCTCTACCTCTGTGTGGTCGGTGCCGGGGAGCCACCGCCTCGTGCCCTCCAAGCGGAATTCTGTGGGCGATTGGTTGAACATCTCACCGGAATCGATTTTGCCGACGAAAAGGCTGGGGCGGCCGCCCAGCGGATGGCTGGGCCTGGTGGCCAGATCGCGGTCCAGTTCCTCGAGACGGCGCACCAGGGCCGCCCCGGCGTGAATGACGTTCGGCTGCTCCATGCCGCCGAGGACCTCGTGCACCGGGATTCCCTGGCGACGCACCCGCACGTCGAGGACAGCCATGCCGCGGCCGACGACCGGCAGGCAGTCGTGCAGGTACTCGGGAATCAGGACGCCGTCGCCGACGTAGCCGGCCTTGACCATGCCGCGGATCTGCTCCCCCTCGCCCCAGGGGGCCTCGTGGAGGTCGGTGCTGGTGATGAGGATTTCGCCGCCGGGGAGGAGCCCGGTGTCGCGCAGGGCCCGCATCGCCTCGACCATCGCGGCGATGCCGCCCTTCATGTCGGAGCAGCCGCTGCCGTAGAGAGTGCCGTTCTCCACGCGCGGCGGGAAATAAGGGAGATGGACGGTGTCCATGTGGCCTTGGAACTGCAGGGTGCGTCCGGGGCTGCCGCTCTGATAGCGGGCGGCCACCGCCGGGCACTCGGGGTAGTCGGCGTCCGGACGCTCTACGTGGAGGCCTTCTGCGGTGAGGATGCTGTCGAGCCGGTCGAGTCCCTCTTTCGCCTCGCGCGTGGGGCTGGGCACCTCGATCAGGCTGATGGCCGTATCGAGCAGGCGATCGCGGTCGATTGCCGCGCGAATCTGATCCACTGTTTCCGGCGTGATAGGCATGGCTGGGTAGTCCTCGGAGCAAAGGAGGGCGGACTGCAAATTAGCTGGATGGGCTCTGTCAGGCAAAAGCTGAAAAGCGTGGGAGGCACCTGCGGGCAGATCAGGGAAGGGCTGAAACAGGCGATGACGGGTCGGGTCACTGGTCGGCAGGTACGTCGCGTTCACATTGGTGTGTAGTTCGCAACCCGGGACTTACCGAGTTAAGAGGTCGGGCTCGGAATCGCAGCCGGCTACCGGCGCCTGGTACGTAAGTTGCGCGTATACGGGTGCCTAGGGGAGGCTTACGACGATACCAAGGAGAGAGGTGCAGCCGCTTTTTCGTCACTGGGTAGTTCACTAATCGGCTAATACATGATTTGGTTGCAGTTTAACAACCTTCAATCGGATACATACAACACGTGCCCGGCAAGCGAGACACTCACCGAAGGCAACTTCACGCGCATCGGAAAAGTAGATCCGGTTCTATTTTGTGGCAGCTATCCTAGCAGTCGGGAGTATCTTGAGCCGCTACAAATACGATTGCAAGTCAAACAGAACGAAAGCGTTCTCCCGCAGAATCTTGCGTTTTTCTTCCACGCTCAAATCAGTGCATACGACGCGGGCCCATTGCATCGGGGCGTAGTAAACTGGCGTATCGGTGCCGTAGAGAATGCGGTCCACTCCCACTTCCTTCACCGCCCACTCCAGTAGACCC
>CAYWBJ010000397.1:0-15825 GCA_964456165.1 uncultured Gemmatimonadaceae bacterium
GCCCGCATCACGACGCGGCCCGTGATCTTCAAGGGCAGCCGGCTGCTGATCGACGTGGAGGCTTCGATCCCGCAATCGGTGCCCAAAGACGTGCCGGGCTTCGACGAGTGCGAGGTGCGGGCGGCCCTGGCCGATCAGTCGGGGGCGCCGATCGAGGGCTTCAGCTTCGAGCGCTCGAGCCGCATCCTGGAAAGCGGCGTGCACGAGATCAGCTGGGAGGGCGCCGACCTCTCCCGGCTCCAGGGCGAGACGGTGCGCCTGCGGCTGGAGATGCGCTCCGCCTGCCTCTTCGCCTTCCAGTTCACTGAATGAATCAGACGGGTATCCACCACCGGGTCTGCCGGCACGACCTGCTCTTCGACTTCGTGCCCGACTCCTACTTCGAAGGGGTGCCGCTGGGCAACGGCGAGCTGGGGGCGATGTTGTGGTTCGAGGAGGACCGCATGGTCCTCAGCGTCGATCGTGCCGACATCTGGGAGCACCGTGCCGACCAGAGCCTGGAACCGGGGATGGACTACGCCACGGTCCTGCGCCAGACACGGGAGGGCACCTACGACACTTCCCGCCGGCTGTTCGACAGGAACCGGCCGCCGGACCGGGTGTGGGGGAACAAGCTGCCGGTGGGCCGTATCGAGTGGCAGCTGCCGTCGGCGCCGCGGGCATTCAGCGCCCGGCTCTGCATCTACGACGCCGAGTTTTCGGCGACCGTGCAGTTGAACGAGGGTGAGCTGACCCTGGCCGGGTGCCTGCACGCCACCGAGAACCTGGTGGCGCTGGAGCTGGAAGCTGTCGGTCTGCCGCTGCCCGAGCCGCAAGCCAGGGCCCAGTGCCTGGACGAGCCCAGCCGCAAGACCTACAGGGAGGCCTGGAAGTACCCGGAGCCGGAGTACGGAGAGCGGGGCGCCGACCGCTGCGCGACCCAGGTCTACGGTCGCGATGAGAAGTACGGTGTCGTCGTCCGTCACCAGGAGCGTGGCGCCGCGACGGGGCAGTGCGGGGTCACGGTGGTCAGGGGCGCGGCCGGCGACGACCTGCTGCACCAGGCGGCCGGCGATCTGGATCGGCTGGCTGCGACCGGCGACGACGAGCTGTCCCGTCTGCACCGCCAGTGGTGGGAGGCCTTCTGGTCGCGCTCGCAGCTGAGCGTGCCGGACGCGGCGCTGGAGCGGCTGTGGTACGCCGAGCTCTACAAGCTCGGCTGCAACGCCCGGGAGGACGGACACCCGTTGAGCATCATGGGCGTCTGGAACCCGGACTGGCGCATCCCCCCCTGTTACGGCGACCTGCACCACAACCTGGAGTCGGAGATGAACTACTGGCACATCTTCGGCTCCAACCACCTGGAGCTGGCGCAGCCCCTCTACGGCCTGCTGGTGCGGGAGCTGCCCCGCTTCGAGGAGAGCTGCCGGACCTTCTTCGGCTGGGACGGGGCCTACCTGCCGGCGAACATGGACAACATCGGGCAGGGCGTGGGCTTCCTGTGGTACCCGTGGAACCTGCAGGTCGGCGTCGGCGCGTGGCTCGCCCAGCACTTCTGGTGGCACTACCTCTATTCAGGCGACGAGGAGTTCCTGCGGGACAAGGCCTGGCCGAACATGGACGCGGTGGGCCGCTTCTGGCTCGGCTTTCTGGAAGAAGAGGAGGACGGCCGGCTGCACGTGCCCCTCTCCTTCTCGCCAGAATACGACGACATCGTCGCCAAGGGGCGCGACTCGGCCTTCGACCTGGCTCTGGTGCGCTACCTGTTCGAGACCATCATCGAGGCAGCGGGGCGGCTGGAGATGGAGGAGTCGGTCGGCACGCCGTATCAAGAAGCGCTCGCGGCGCTGGCGCCCCTGCCGGTGGACGAGACCGGAATCCAGGTGTACGCCGGCAAGCCGCTCGAAGTCAGCCACCGCCACTTCTCGCACCTGATGGCGATTCACCCGCTCGGCTTTCTCAACGTCGAAGGGGACGACGAGGATCGGGCCCTGATCGACAAGTCGCTCAGCCACCTGCGGCAGATCGGCACCGGCAACTGGTCGGGCTGGTCATGGGCATGGATCGCGCTGATCGCCTGTCGCACCCTGCGAACCAACACCGCCCACGCGATGTTGCGCTTCTACACCGATCACGTGATCCTGCGTAACACGCTGCAGGTGAGCGTCGACTGGAAGAAGACCGGCTTCTACACCGCCGAGCACGGCCTTATCAACACAATGGAGGCCGGCACGGGGGCGGCGGCCGCGGTGATGGAGATGCTGCTGCAGAGCTGGGGCGAGAAGATTCGCCTGTTCCCATGCATGCCGGAGGAGTGGCGCGAGGCTTCGTTCGACACGCTGCGGGCGGAGGGGGCTTTCCTGGTAAGCGCCGCCTATGGGGATGGGGTGACGCAGTGGGTGCGGATCCTCAGCGAAGCCGGAAGGCGCTGCGTCGTTCGCAATCCGTGGGGCGAGGAGGAGGCGACGCTGCGGTGCCTCGACGACGGGAGCGAGGAGAAGCTCAGCGGTGCCGAGCTCGAGTTCGACACCGCGGCAGACGGAACCTACGAGCTCAAGCCGGCTGTCGCCGGCGTCGGGGCGCCAGGGCAACCGGGGTTTGGTGACGGACGGGACCGATTCGCCGGCCTGCCCCGGTGGCACTGATGGCGCCCCGGCAGCCGCACGGCTCTCAGCGCACCGGAATGTCGCCCGGGTGCCACGGAAACGCGTAACTCGGCTGCCGCACGAACCTTCGCATCCCCAGCTCCAGCTCTACCTGCGACCCGGGTGGCAGCCGCAGCCGCAGCCAGGGTCCGTCGACCGGCGTGGCCTCGGCCCCGTCGCATGACGCTGTCGTGAACTCGTGCTCGCCGAAGTTGCCCGCGCCAATGATGAGTTCGCGGCTGTGGCGGACCGACAAGTTGACCAGTGTCGCGCTCGCGCTCCCGGCATCGAGACGGTGCACCAGCGCCGCCACGTCGCGGGGAAGGCCGGCGCGTCGGCCTTCGGCGTCCCAGTAGCGCAGCCTCCCAACTGCTAATCCGCCCCAATAGACCGTCTGAGGACCACCGGTCGTCAGCTGTGCCAGCGCCTCGGTCAGGACCGGGTTCACCTTCTGCCAGTGGTGGACATCGAGCCTGGTCAGATCCTGCTCGTCCGCCATCACCTCCTCCAGTCGGCGGCAGACCTCCTGGTAGTTGGCCCGCAGGATCTGCTCCGGGTAGTCGGGGAGCTCGCCGGCGAGCCAGCGGGTCCAGGGGCGGTCGTCGAGTGATCGCGGGCCCCTGGAGGTGACGGTCTGCCATTCTTCCTCGGCGCCGACGCGGAAGCGCTCCAGCTGTTCCCAGTCGCCGTCGGCCATCGAGGCGTTCCAGAGATGTACCGGAATGATCTGGTTGACCACCGTGTGATTGGTCCAGCCGTCGGCAGTGGTGTGATTCTTCGGCACCAGCAGCCGCCCGTCCACGACCTGGCCCTTCTCGATGAGCAGGTCCAGCCACATCCGCGGCAGGTCGAGGCAGCCGTCGTCCCCGGTGACCAGCAGCGCCGCCTCGGCCGCGATCGCCAGCGAGCGGCCCATCATGTTGTGGCCCATGCGGCCGGTCCAGCCGTAGAAGCCGCCCCACCACTGCCCGTTGCGGCGCTCGCCGACCTCGCCATTGGGACCCACGTTGTCCGGGATGATGCCGCCGTTGGCGCGGGTGCGCTCGATCCAGGCGCCGACGTAATCGACTATCCAGCGCCGGTACTTCTCGTCACCCGTATACAGGTAGGCGCAGGCCACCAGCGGCACCGTGCCCAGGTTCACCACCACGTCGGAGTGCATCACCACTTCGTCGAAGCGCTCGTGGATCAGCTGCCGCTGCGCTGCGTCCTTCCACCACTCCCCTTCGGGCTCGTCGTATCTCGGACTGAGGACGGTGTGCTCGTGCTCGAGGTTGTAACGCACATCGTCAAACCGGGCGTGGAACAAGGGTCCCCTGCTCCCGGAAAAGGGCGAACGGATGGCGCGGGCGGCGGGGTCGTAACAGCCGCGTCCGCCGCTGGCCTCGTCGTCGACGTAGAAGCCGGCGAAGCGGCGGGCGCGGGCGACGTTGTCCCGCACCGTGGGATCGACCATTCCCAGGGCGTAGAAGTAGACGTAGTTCTCGGCGTTGTGGAACCAGTCGTCGTCGTTGACGAACTCGTCGGTGACGCGGCCGTAGTCGACGGCCAGCTGGCGGGTGATGGCATTCCACTGGACCAGCGACTTCTCGCCGCAATAGTCGCTGCCGCCGAGGGCGTGGTACTGGGGCCAGTTGAAGAAGGCCTCGTAGAGATCGTCGGCCCAGACACCGTCGCCGGGGTAGTCCTCGCGCCAGACAAGGGCGCCGCCGGGTCGGGTGTACTTGTCGAGGAAGATCGGGGCGGCCTCGTCGATGGCGTCGATGAGCCGGCGCTGCAGCACGGCCCAGTTGGGCGGGCTCGTCTTCTCGGTGGCGACCAGGAGGGGCAGGTCAGTAGTGGTGTCCTCAGTCATAACAGAGCAATCTCGTTGGCAGAGCGGCGGGTGGCAGCGAGGCCAGGCGGAATGCGATCGCGTCACTAGCGGCTAGCGGCATCGACCTGCAGGACGATACGGCGGCGGGCGTACCGAGGTCAACTGTCGGCCCCCTTCGCCGGATAGCCCGCAAGGTCATACTGCTCGAGTTCTGGAGCACCGGCTACTTCCCGGTGCTGGTCGACTACGACTTCTACGACCTGGCCGCACCCGCCGACGGTCATGCCATGAGTCGCGTCGCGGAAAAGGCTCGGGAGCACGGCGTTCACATTGTCTCCACGATCTACGAGGAAACGGGCCCGGGCGTCTACTCCAACTCGTCGATGATCGTCGATCCGCAGGGCGAGATCGTCCACAAGTATCGGAGGGTGCAGGTGCCGGCCCGCCGCGGCCTGGAGAAGCTCTACGATCGCGGCGGCTCGAAGTTTCCGGTAACCCGGATCGGCGAGTGGTGCGTGGGCATCATTCCGTGTTACGACACGCTCTTTCCCGAGGCCGCCCGCTGCCTGGCCCTCAGAGGCGCCGAGCTGATCCTGGTCCCGTTCGGCGCGTCGACGACGGAGGGGATGATCTGGGATCAGCTGATGATGACCCGCGCCTTCGAGAACGCCGCGTACGTGCAGTCTGCGGTCACGCCTCAGCGTCCCTGCGTCTCAAAGTCGCCGCTGATCCAGCTGCATCGCCAACCAGTAGGGATAGGTCTCATCCCTGTACGTGACCTCGAGATGGACCTTGTGCAGGACGCACGGTTGCGGGTGCACGCCGGCCGGTCGGACCGCAGCCGCGCGCACGGTGAAGGCCAGCTCGTTTCTACCTCGTCGCAGGATCTCGCAGGGCACGGTCGTTTCGAGGTGGCAGCCGGGTGTGTCGCCCGGGTGGTCCGTGGTCGCCAGGGGGGTGGTGACGTCGCGCTCTCGCCGGACGGGAATGTCCTCATCGTTCACGCGCAACAGCAGATCCTCGGGCGTCACCAGCTCGCTCACGTTCAGCAGCAGGCGCACGTCGACCGAATCGCCGCTGGCGCGCGCCGATCCGAGATCTTCAGGCAGATCGATCGGCATCCAGGTCGTGCGGCCCTCGTCGCGCATGCCGAGATCGAGCGGCAGAAAGAGCTGGAAGACGTAGGTCTTGTTGGCCCCGCGCAGCCGCTCCGGGTCGCCGAGCTCGCGGAAGACATCCCACTGCAGATCGAAGAAGCGGATCACGTAGTCGTAGAACGCCAGGCCGTCGGCACCCTGCAGGTAGAGCCGGTGGGCTACCGCCCGGTGCTCGAGTGGCCGGGTGAGATGGGCGGGGTAGCCGTCGACGAACCCGCCGCGCCGCTCGACGAAGAACCCGGGCTTGCCCGGCCCCGCGACCAGGCGACAGCTGCTGCCCGCGACCGCCTGTTTCCACGCCGAGATATCCATCTCGTAGAGGCTGGTGTTCCGGGAGTGGGCGTTGAGCAGGTCGATCAGGCCTTCGTTCACCCAGGAGCGCACGTCCAGGCCGGCGTCGAAGTGAGCCGTGATATCGTCCTGCTCGGTTTCCAGGTCCATGCTCTTGTTGCGGGTGCCTTCGTGGCGCAGGTCCGAACGCTCCGCCTTCCACAGGGAATCCCGGTGGTAGAGCTGGACCGACAGCCCGAGACGCTTGCCCTTTCGGTCGCCGACTTCATCGAGCATGGCCCGCAGGTCGCGGAGATGCTGGTTCATCGTCTCGCGCCCCTGCGCTTCCTCGCCCTCGTTGAACCAGGGGGGAATGCGCGTGAAGTCGAGGTCGATGCCGTCGATGCCGTAGCCCTCGGCCACCTCGCGCAGGAAAGCCAGGTTCTGGGCGGCGATCTCCGGCTTGTTCCAGTCGTACTTCGGCGCCACCTGGACGTCCCGTTTCCACTTCAGGCGCAGCTCCGGATGGTCCTTGTAGAATTGCGACTGGCTCTTCTCGTACTCGAGGATCTCGTAGGTGTGGTGGGCGTCACCCATGCGCCGGCTGCCCCAGGCCTCCATGCCGCAGCGATGGCACTCGTCGACGAACACCGTCATCGGATCGACGCCGGCCTCGAGCCAGGGGGCCTGGACGTCGTTGATCTCGAGAACTTCGGATTGCTGGTAGGCCTTGATGGCGCCGATGTGGCGCTGGAGGATGCCGACGTGGGTGCCCTCGAAGCAGCGGACGAGCGAGCGGATCTGGGCCTCGGCGTCGGCGGGGCCGCAGGGGGTCTCGCCGGCGTCGTAGGTCATCACCAGGCGCTGGTTGGGGTGCAGTTGCGGACTGGGATTGGCGGGTTTCATGCTGGGGTCTCCATAGTCTGGTTGCATGGTAGGCGATTCCGATCCAGTCCGCCACGCTGGGCCAGGCAAGCGGTAGCCTTGGGCCTTGATAACTACTTACCCCCTAAGTATATTCCCAACGTGAACCTATCCGATGAAATTAGGAAGCAGTTCGGCCATTATGGTCGGCAGGGCGGCCTCAAGCGTGCCCGTGAAATGACGTCAGGAGCCAGAAAGGCGGTAGCTCGTCGGGCGGCGACGACCCGATGGACGCGCGCCCGTTTCGGCGCCTCGACCTTCTCTGCGTTGGGGTTACCAGGGGGTGAGCTCGTCGATGCAGGGCTGGCCGATCTTGCGTCGGGCGCAGTGACGGTCGAGAGTTCCCTGGTGTCGCTGGCCGCACCTCGCCTGCGCCGGGAGGGGGTTCCGTTGGGCGAAGTGCAGCCCGATCCCGAGGACCAACTTTACTCGCTTCTGTGCGAATCGGCGGCCGATCTAGCCCACGTACGTTACACGGCATATCTGCGCCAGATTGCTTCCTTCGCGGACACCTGCGGATTAGTTCGCCAGCGGTAGGCTGGTTGTGCGCACGACTCTCGAGGTGGATGGGCTGCGCGCATTGATGCGGGAACTGGCATGTTCCGTTCGCGGGTCCAGGTCCTACCGGGTCTTTCTCGTCGGCGGAGGAACTGCGGTTCTCGAGGGCTGGCGTTCCTCCACGATAGACGCTGATCTGTTCAGCGACCAGGACGAGGTTTTTCACGATATCCAACAGATCAAAGAGCGCCTCCAGCTGAATGTCGAATTCGCGCGACCGGAGGATTTCGTGCCACCGTTAGCCGGAAGTGATCAGCGACACGTGTTCATCGAGGCAGTCGGCAACGTGAGCTTCTTCCACTACGATCCGTACGCACAAATGTTTTCCAAAGTCGTTCGGGGTTTCGCTCGCGATATCGTAGACGCGAAGAATTTCCTGACCAGCGGCATGGTGGACGCCGACCGGTTTCGAGCCCTGGTGAGCGAGATTACGACTGCAAGGTATGCAAGATATCCGTCGCTGTCGCCTGAGGCTGTACTGAAGGCTGTCCATAGCTTTCTCTCGAACTCGGAGTGAAACGTGGGCTCGCCAGGAAAGCTCAGGATTACATGACTATCCCAGACCGAATCGGCAGGACAAGCCGCCTCATGTGGGACCAGAACGCCGGACAGGGTGTGAGCCTGTCCATCGACGTGGCAGCCGACCTCGAGTCTGCCGGCAGCCGGCTTAAGAAGGCGCGGCTCTCCATCCACCTGAGTAATCTGACCATTGCCGACGAGCTCGAGGTCACACTCAACGGTGCGGTATTGGCGTGAAAAACCCCCATGGTGCCGGGAGGCTACACCCGGAGCTGCCGCTGACCCTGACTTCGTGGCAGGTGTACGAGCTGACGTTGTCGCCGCCGTGGCTCGGGGAGAACGAGGCTACCATCCGGATCGTGTCCCGCCCACCTAAGCTGGCAGCCCAGCTCGACCTCCAAGTGGAGGACGTCGAGCTGGACGTTGATTACTGGTATCCCAACGGCCCCTGGAGTCAGCCGCCCGGGTTCGTCGGGAGGACCTGAATCCGATGAAATTCACCGAACACCTGATAATGGCTGGCTTCGGCTACTCATTCGGTCTCGCCTTGGGTGACCTGGCAGGTTCAGGCCGGCTCGACATCACCGCAGCCGACGCCGACGGGCGCGCCCTCTACTGGTTCGCGAACGAGGGAGAGGGGCGCTGCACCCGGCGGATGATCCAGCGGGACCATCCCAAGGAGCGGTTGGAGCGCCATGCCTTCGGCGACGTGAGCGGAAGCGGCCGGCTGGACGTGGTCATCGTCGAGAACCTCACCGGCGACCTCTACTGGTTCGAGAATCCGGGGCCGCCGTTCGGCGATGAATGCTGGCGGCTGCATGAGATCACCATCGGCGGGATGCCCTTGGCTTACGATGTCGCGTTGGCCGATCTCAACGGCAACGACCGGCTCGACGTCGCCGCGTCGGGATGGAGGGCGAATCAGATCGCCTGGTTCGAGAACCCGGGGTCGGATGGCGGCCCGTGGGGGCGCCACGCGATCGACGGCGACCTGGCCGAGGCGCGGACCATCCGAGTCGCCGATTTCGATGGCGACGGCCGCCCCGATCTCCTGGCTACAGGCGTCATGGCCGACCAGGTCGTGTGGTATCAGAACCCGGGGGGCGCCGGCGAATGGAAGAGACACGTGATCGACGGAGCCACCCCTCGTCCGGTTCACGGCGAAGTCGTGGACATGGACGGCGACGGGGGCTGCGACGTGGTCATGGCCACCGGGATGCAGGCCGATGCGCCAGGATCGGTGGTCTGGTACGAAGCGGATGGCGATCGGACAGGGAGCTGGCGGAAGCACGTGATCTGCGCCGACCTGCCGCAGGCCTACGAGGCGGTGGCCGCCGACCTCGACGGCGACGGCGCCATGGAGGTGGTCGCCACCACATGGGGGGAGAACGGCGGCCTGCACCTGTTTCGGCACGATGGCGATCCCCGTGGCTCATGGGAAAAAGAGACGATCAGGGACGGATGGCCGCGGGCGAACCAGTTGGCCATCGGCGACCTGGACGGCGACGGCCGGCCCGACATCGTTGCGCAGGCGGAACGCGGTACCAACGAGCTGCGCTGGTGGCGGAACCTCGGATAGTGCCGGCGATGCACCCCGCGCGTGAAGCAGCGGAATCACTGTCGAATTAAGCTACTACCCTAACGCGAGGCGCTAGCGATACGGCCGCGTCTCAGGAGATTCAGCATGACAAAGAAGGTTCTCATCACCGGCATATCCGGCATTGTCGGCAGCTCGGCGTACATGCTCATGAGCCAGTTCCCGGACCAGTACGAGATCTACGGGCTGGGGCGCCGGCGGGCGCTGTCCGAGCGCGTCTTCGATGGCCGCGACATCGCCCTGCCGGAGAGCCGGCACTTCGTCGCCGACATCGCCGACTTCGACGCGGTTGGCGCGGCCGTGGAAGGTATGGACGTGGTCGTCCACATGGCCGCATTCCTCACTGCCGACTGGGAGGGTGTTTACCGCGACAACATTGGCGGCGCCTACAACGTGTTCGAGGCCTGTCGCCAGGCCGGCGTCAAACGGATCGTCGCGGCGAGCACGATCCAGGTCTCGGACGGTCAGCGGCAGCGGGAGCCGTACAACGCGGTCAGATCGGGCAAATTCGAGCCATTACCCGAGGGCACGCCCCTCATCAGTACCGACGTCCCGGCCGAGCCGCGCAACCTGTACGCGGTCAGCAAAGTGTTCAACGAGTCGCTCTGCCAGGTCTTCGCCCACCGGCACGACATGTCCTGCCTGGCGATCCGCATCGGCTGGGTGCTGGGCGAGGACCGCGTGCCGACGCCTGAGGCGGAAGATATCTGGTGCAGCCAGGCTGACATCGCGCGGGTCATCCGCGGCTGCGTCGACGCGCCTGACGATCTGCGCTTCGGCATCTACTACGGCATGTCGAACAACCGCTACCGGTGGGTCGATCTGAGCAACGGGCAGGAGGAGCTCGGGTTCGAGCCGCAGGACCGGGCCGAGGATCACCTCTAGGGGCCGGGACGATGCCGACGGAGATGGAGGATTACCTGTTCGACCTGCGCGGCTACCTGGTGATCGAGGGCGCCGTCGACGCAGATCATCTGGCCGGGCTGAACGCGGTTCTCGACACGTATGCCGGCATGGAAGAAGGCGAATGGCGTGGTTGGGTGCGATGCCATCCGACGGTCAAATCCCAGCTGCACCAGATCTTCGAGATGGGCGAGCCGTTCGAGCGGCTGATCGACCATCTCGCCTGGATCGAGCACGTCACCCGCTTTGTCGGCGGCGACGACGGGCTCTTCATCGACGAGTCGTTCGCCGACCGCCGGCCCAAGGGTGTGGCAACGCCGTTACATTCCGGTGCGCACAAGCGGCGCATTCGGACCCAGTTCCGCTACCACAACGACCAGTTCCGGTGCGGCATCGTGAACATCCTGCTGGCGCTTAACGACGTCGGCCCGGGCGACGGCGCCACGATGGTCATTCCCGGAAGCCACAAGTCTAACATCGTTCACCCGGCCTTCGGGGAGCGGCGGGGAGGAGAGGGCCTCAACGAGATCGAGGGCGCGGAAGAAGTCCACCTCAAAGCGGGCGATGCGCTCTTGTTCGCCGATTGCACGGCGCACGGCTCCGCGCTGCGCGAGAGCGAAGGCGAACGCCGCGTGCTGATCTTCCGTTACGGACCGCACTGGGGGAACGACCGCTACGGCCATCAGCCGTCGCCGGAGCTGATCGCGCGACTAACGCCCGAGCGGCGCAGAATCATCCAGCCGCTGCCGCCGCTGACGCCGCCGGATATACCGACGATCTACGAGCATGAGTAATCCGTCGGCCATCGAGCCGATTGAGCATAGTTCGCGCGGCATCGGCTCGCTGAAAATAACCCGGGTCGAGCCTATAATCACTCGCACGCCGGTGAGTGCGTTGCCGGCGGATGAGTTTATCGAGATGCCGCCGATTCTCGTTGGCCAGGACGCGCGCCGCATTGGTCCACTCTGGGACAAGATGTATTCTAGCCAGCGGGTCAGAGGCTATGCCAGCGGTTTCTTCACCGAATCCATGAATCCATCGCCGGGGTGGACATCGCGTTGTGGGATATTCTGGGCAAGTTTGCGGGGCTGCCGTTGTATCAGTTGCTGGGCGGGAAATACCGCGACAGCATACCGACCTATAGCGGTGCCAACAGCCCGGAAGGGGCACTGGCGGCGATAGAAGCGGGTTTCGCGGCGGTCAAGATGGGGTTTTCCAAAGGCGTCGGTTCCGAGGATTTTGAGCGGGTCATTAAAGTATCCGAGGCGGTGGGCGCCAAGGGTCAGTTGCTGATCGATTCGCTGGGTGCTTTCAAGCTGCACGAGGCGGTCAGTGCCGGCCGGAAGCTGGATGAGCTGGGGAATGTCGGCTGGTTCGAAGATGCGCTGATGCCGGAAGACACGGCCAGTTATTCGGCATTGGCCGAGGCCCTTGATACGGCGGTTTGCGTCGGCGAGGCGCTGTCCAACCGTTTCCAGTTCCGCGATCTCTTTTCCGATCGGGGGGCAGATATAGTTAACCCGGACGTGGGCCGGGCCGGCGGCATCACGGAATGCAAACGGATCGCCGATATGGCCGATACGTTCGGCATCCTCTGGTCGCCGCATGTCAGCTCCGGTTTGCCGCCATACGTAGCGGCTTCCATTCATCTGGCTGTTGCCACGCCGAATGCGGTGATAATGGAGGCCGACAATATCCACCAGGCCACGCATGTCGCCGACTCGCGCGGCAATGTGCTGCTCAAGGAGCCGCTCGAGTTTGAAGCCGGGATGGCGATGGTGCCGGAAAGACCGGGCTTGGGCATCGAATTCGATGAGAAAGAGTTGCAGAAGATCGTCGTCGGGTAGGCTGGACTCAGCTGAACTGGCCTCTGGAACTCTGAATTCCCGGAGCGCCCGGCACCGGAGCGAACACACAACACGCGGAGAAGCCGGCTCATGGCCATGACAGAAGAAGAGAAGTTCCGTTTCGACCTGACCGGCTTCCTGGTACGGCCGGCGATCCTGAAGCCCGACGAAGTCGCGGCCATCGTCGACCAGCTCGACCGCATCTTTCACGACTCGGAGTCGCTGCAGGCCGAGCAGGCCGACATTCCGGGCGGCCCGGCGAGCGTCCTGATCGACCACCCGCAGGTCGTCGACGTCCTGCATGAGGTCATCGGTCCGGAGATCCGGCTCGAGTCGTGCAGCCGCGTGTGGCGGGAGCAGGGACAGCGCCACGGCGAACTGCACGGCGGCGGTCCGCAGCAGGCGGATCCGATCTTCGGGTACCGGGTGAAGAACGGCCGCATCCACGCCGGCATGGTGCGGGTGATCTTCGAGCTCACCGACATCGGGCGGGAGGATCAGAGCACCCACTTCGTCGTCGGCAGCCACAAGTCCGAGTTCGACATACACCCGGATCACCTCTCGCTTGAGCCGGGCAAACGCAGCGATTTCCTGGTCAGCTACGAGTGCCCGGCCGGCAGCGCGGTGTTTTTCACCGAGAACCTGTGCCACGCTGGACCGGTGTGGGAGCGGGACACCCCGCGGGTGGCCGTCCTGCACGGCTACAGCCACCTGGCCACGCACTGGCACCGGCTCAAGATCCCGCCCGCGGTGATGGCGGGGCTGCCGCGGCAGAAGCAGGCCTACTTCCGGCAGCCGTGGATCGCCGACTTCCGCACCGATCCGGCGACGCACAATACGATGGAGCGCTTCGTTGCCAACGAGGAAGCGCCCGTCGACACCGACCACCAGCCCTGACACCAGGCGTGGGCCTGGACAAGCCGGATAATGCCTGAGGGATATATTCCATGACATTGGCCAATCCGCACGCGCCGTTGCCGGCCCGGCCGCGCAGCGTGGAGAAGATCGTCGCCGACGGCCAGCACAACGCCTTCGCCTCGTTTGCCAAGTGGCAGGGGCGCTATGTGCTGGCCTTGCGCAAGGGCTCGGGCCACACCGCCCGCGACGGCGTGTTGGTGGTGCTTGGCTCGGACGACGCGCGGGCCTGGGATGCAGTAGCGCGCTTCGACACGGGCGGCGACGACCGCGACGCGCAGCTGGTCGCGCTGGGCGGCCGGCTGTGGCTGTACTTCAACGCGCTGACCGACGGATCATTTGCTGTATACGCCAGCTCCTCTGCCGATGGCCGGCATTGGTCGGCGCCGCAAAAAGTCTATCGCGACGGCTATATCCTGTGGAAGCCGGTCCAATTCGGCGGGCGGCTCTACGCGGGCGTGCACCGGCCGGGGGCCGATGACTACCGGCATGTGCATCTGGCGGCTTCGGATGACGGGCTGCAGTGGGAAAAGGTCGGTGCGATTCGCGAGGGTCAGGGCGAGAGCGAGACCTCGTTGCTCTTCGGCGCGGACGGCCACCTGACGGCCTTCTTGCGTGACCAGACTACTGTTGGTGGCGCCATTATGGAAGCCGATCCACCCTATGTGGAGTGGAAGGAGCGCTCGGCGGGCGTGCATCTGTCGGGTCAGGCGGTGTATGTTTTCGACGGTGTGACCTACGTGCTTTCACGCGCCTTCTGCTGCGATCCGCCCTTGCTCGCGGCGGCACCCCGATCCGAGCTGGGGACGGCGGTGGACCAGGTTACAGTGATCTACACGTATGAAAATGGCGCGCTCATGCCCTATTGTCTGCTGGGCCCGCTCGCGGGCAACCACGACAGCTCTTATGCCACCGCCGTGCGCGAGGGCGACGAGATGTGGGTGGTGTTCCACCGCTCGGCGCACGAATACGCCGGGGATTACCGGACTTTAGACGCCGCCGATCTCCACTTGGCGCGGGTGCCCTTAAAGGAAGGATGAAGAAACAGCGATGAAACGAACGTCGATATCGATGGCATTGTTGATGGTGGGACTGGCGTGGGCTGAGGACACGACCGTTTCCCCAGTTGCATACCGGACTGTCCCGACTGAACGACCCAGCGAGAACATTGCCTTTGGCGCGAGCTACACGATAGAGCCGAGTCCAAACTACGGGCTGTGCAGCGACCCGGGTGATTTCGAGCAGTTGACGGACGGGATCTATACGGAGGGGTATTTCTGGGCGCAGAAGTCGACGGTGGGATACCAGGAGAGGACGCCGTCGATCGTGACCCTGGACCTGGGTGAGGTGCAGCCGATACGAGGTGTGTCCTACCACACGGCCGCAGGGTTTGCCGACGTAACGTGGCCGTTGACGATTCGAATCCTGGTGGCGGATGAAGATGAGATCTTCCATGAGATCGGCGACCTGGTTCAATTGAGTGCGACACAGCACGGCCCGCTCGCTCCCGTGCGGGCACCCGATGCCATGTGGGCGATGGACGGGACCGCGTTCAGCAACGCCGAGATCCATCATCACCACGCCCAGAACCGCGACCGCTTCCCGGGGGAGATGACCGCCGAATTGAGTGATCGGGTTCTGCGCGATGCTTACGAACAGCGCGCCGCCAACTACGGGACGTACCGCTACTGGACGGACCGGTTGCGAACGCACGGGCGCTACGTAAGTCTTGTCATCTGGGACGAGCCGTACACCTTCGTCGATGAGATCGAGGTGTACGCAGGAGAGCCGGAGTGGGTGGAGGAGCCACTGCCGGGAGCTGGCGTGGCCGACATGCGCACCTACGCGCACGGGCTCGCCAACCAGAAAGGGATCCGGACCCGCCTCGAGCGCGACATCGAGGCCCTGCGGCAGGCGGCCGCACAGGAAGGGATCCCGGTTCAGACACGAACGGACGTGCTGGACGAGTTGGCGGTCGTGGAGGCGAATTTGGGACAGGCCAGTACGGAATTCGGCGATGACTTCGAGGCCGTGCTGCCGGTGAACTCCTGGCATACACGGGTGCTACGCACGCAGGCCTGGCTCTGGCGTGCCAGGGGCCTGGAGCCGCTCACGTTCTGGCGCTCCAATCCGTGGGATGCCCTTCGTCTCATCGACTCGCCAGACACGGAAGCAGAACTGGCCGTCGACGTACACCTGATGCGCAAGGAACACCGCGTGGGTGCCTTCAATATCAGCAACAGCACTGACGCGTCGATGCAGGTGGCCTTCCGCTTGAGCGGGCTCCCTGGTGGCGACAATCCGGAGTACGTGACCGTTCACGAAGTCAGCTGGACGGATACCCGCACCGCTGTGCCGGTGGCGGCGGCGTTGCCGGAGATTACTGCTGAGGACGACCTGTATGTGGTGACCGTACCTGCGGGCATGACGCGGCAGGTGTGGTTGACCTTCCATCCCGACGATGTGAAGCCGGGATTGTATGAGGGGGAAGTCGTCGTGGCGTCCGCGCCCGGCGGTGTGCGGTTCCCCTTGCGCATGCACCTCTATCCCCTGGATTTCCCGGACCAGCAGTCCCTTCACTTCGGCGGGTGGGACTACACGCATCGGCCCCGGTATTTCGACTTCATCACCGAGGAGAGCCGCCCGGAGTTCATCGCGCACCTGCGCGAACACCTCGTCGACTCGCCGTGGGCAA
>CAYWBJ010000398.1:0-5750 GCA_964456165.1 uncultured Gemmatimonadaceae bacterium
GGCCGCCAGTGAAGCCGGGTTGCAGGCTGCTGCCTGGACTGGGCCGGAGGGGGGAGAGAGTTGGTACGACAACGGCGATCAGGTGGGAGGTGATGCGGGGCCATGGGTTCAGTACCGTCTGGCATTCGGCGCGGTGAACAGCCTGCGGACGCCGCGGGTATCGGAGGTGGTGGTCGGCTACTGGGGCTGACGTCGCGTATCAGCGATCAGTCAGAAGCGCGCCACGCAGGTAGTTCCTGCCAGTTGGCTGTTCGGCTCTTGGGAGAAGAGAGCCCGCGTGAGTTGGACGAATGCCTTGGTATCGAGGAGTACCTGGGAAAGACCGCCCGACTCGAGAGGCTCAATCCGTTGTCGTCGGTCGGCCAATCTGGTGCGGTCGACTTTTCGGCTGAGGATCGCAGCCCGGCGTTTAATCGATTTCCGCCGGCTTTCCGGGCAGCAGGTCAACCTCTACGGTCTCATCCTTCCCCCGTACGCGCACGGTCACGGTCACTTCCCGCTGCGCCAGCAGCAGGGCCCGCTTCAGCTCGTGGGCTTCCCACTCGACCTCTACCTCGAGCCCCCCGCGCGCCCGCAGGCCGGCGACGCGGCCCCGCGGCCAGCAGGTGGGTAGTGCGGGAAGGAGGTGGATCTCGCCGGCCTGGCTCTGCAGCAGCATCTCGGCGATGCCGGCGGTGGCGCCCAGGTTGCCGTCAATCTGGAAGGGCGGGTGGGCGTCGAGCAGGTTGGGGTAGACGCCCCCCATCTCGTAGTTGGTCTCCGTGCCATCGACGAGGGTCAGCATGTTCTCGAGCATGCGGTGGCCGTTGTTGCCGTGCTCGATGCGGGCCCACAGCGCGATTTTCCACGCCATCGACCAGCCGGTGCCGCCGAAACCCCGGAGCTCCAGTGAGCGGACTGCCGCCGCAAACAGCTCCGGAGTCGCGCGCCGCGTGATTTGCTCGCCCGGATGGAGACCGTAGAGGTGGGAGACGTGGCGGTGCTCGTCCTCCGGGTCGTCCAAGTCCCGCGACCATTCCTGCAGCTGGCCGTGCTGGCCGACCTGCGGCGGCAGCAGCTGCGGTAGTGCCGCCGCGCGCCGCGTGACCAACTCGTCGCTCTCGCCGAGGATGGCCGCGGCCTCGACCACGTTGGCGAACAGCTCGCGGACGATGGCCATGTCCATGGTCGAGCCCATGCTGATGGCGCAACCGGGGGCGAACGAGTTTTCCGGGGAGTTGGATACCGGCGTAAGCAGGCAGCCCTCGGCGTCCTCGACCAGCCAGTTAAGGAGGAACCCGGCCGCGCCCCGCATTAGGGGATAGGCCCGGTCGCGCAGGAAGGCGACGTCTCCGGTGAAGCGGTAGCGCTCCCACAGGTGCTGGCAGAGCCAGCCGCCGGACAGGTTCCAGAACGAGGCCTGGGCGTCGCCGTCCACCGGGTCGGTGTTGCGCCAGATGGTGGTATTGTGGTGCGCCACCCAGCCGGGCAGTCCGTAGGACTGACGCGCGGATATCGCCCCGTTGGCTGCACACTCCACGATCAGTTGGAATAGGGGCTCGTGGCACTCGGACAGGTTGGCCAGCTCGGCCGGCCAGTAGTTCATCTCGAGGTTGATGTTGGTGGTGTAGGCGCCGTTCCAGGGCGGGATCACCTCCTCGTTCCAGATTCCCTGCAGGTTCAGCGGCTGGGTACCCGGCCGCGAGCCGGCGATCATCAGGTAGCGGCCGTACTGGAACACCAGGGCGGCGAGTCCGGGATCGTACTGGCCGTCGTACTCGGCGATCCGCCTTTCGGTGGGGACCTCGTCCCGTGCCGGTCCCAAGTCGATCGCCACGCGGCTCTGCAGGGAGGTGTGGTCCTCTACGTGGTGCGCAAGGAGCTCTTCGTAGGAACTACCCTGGAGGGCCGCCAGGTCGGCAGCCACGTCGGCGTCGGCGTCCCGTCCATCCTGGGTCGGGCTGCGGTCGAAGCCGTTGTGGCTGGTTCGGGCGGCGAAGACCAGCACTGTTTCCGCCGCATCGCGGATCTCGATGCGGTCTGCGTGCAGCTGGACCTCGCCGTTGCAGGACAGCACCCTGAGCCGGGCGTTGAAGCGCATTCCCCGGCCGTCCACTGCATCGCCGTAGAGGATCTGAGCGCCGCCGTCGCGGCGGTGGCCCTCCGAGTCCCAGATGTCCGGGTACTTCCAGGTCTCATCCTTCTCTTCAACGGTCGCCAGCTCGCGGCGCAGGACCATGCCCGGGGCCTGTCCGGTCATCGTGAGGGTTGTGGCGTCGACAGCCTGCAGCGAGACGGGATGAACCGAAGACAGCGTCGCGCAGAAGCTCAGAGGGGTGGTGGCGGAGAGGCGGAGGACGATGGCCTGGGCGGGATGGCTGGCGAAGACCTCCTGGACGCAGCCGACGTCGGCGAAAGTGTAGCGCGCCCGGCAGACGGCGGTGTCGAGATCCAGCTCGCGCCGGTAGCCAGTGACGTCGCCATCGCCGAAGTCGATCCCGAGGTCGCCCAGCGGCTGGTAACACTGCTGGCAGCGGCCCAGCCAGTTCCGGTTTATGTAGGCGTGGGCGCGCCGGTATTCCCCGTCACGCAGCCAGGAGATGACCTGCGGCAGATCGGACTTGATGTCGACGTCGCCGATCGGAAGCGGCTCTCCCGAATAGAGCGTGTCCTCGTTGAGGGCGATGCGCTCGCTCGTCGGCGAGCCGAAGACCATGCCGCCGAGACGGCCGTTGCCGATCGGGAGTGCCTCGACCCACTGCGCTGCGGGTCTGTCGTACCAGAGTTTCATTTCGGGATCCGGGTTAACGTTCCGAACGCGTGCATGCGCGGTGCTGGCCTTCCTCGACGAGGAGGAGCTCGGCCCGCAGCGGGGAAGGCGCGGTCAGGAGGAGCAGGGCCGCGCCGGTGGCGCGCGGCAGCCTCCAATCCACTATCGCCTGTCTGCTTTCCAGCAGAAGGCGGCCTTCAGAAACGATCCTGGCTAAGCTCACGGTGACCCATTACAAACGTCTGAACCGCGACTGAGGTGCATCCGGATTGGTACAATGAAGGAGTGCATCCCATCCGCGAAGCCAGGTTAATGGTGGATGATTCGACGGTAGATATCAACCAGGTGATACACGACCTGGAGTCAGATGACGACACGGTTCGGCCCAGGGCGTTGCGCAAACTGTGCCCTTGCCGGAACGCGTGGGATCTCTTTGCCCAGCACAGGAGCCTCGCCGAGCGACTCAAGAAGGACCCAAGCCCCGCCGTTCGCGCCATCGCGCTGCACCTGTTCGAGGATGCGGCAGAACACCAGAGCGAAGTCTACCCGACACATCCGCGACAGATGGTAGATGAGATGGTGCAGCAGAAGAGAGTTTCCCGGTCTCCGACAGACAAGGACGAACTCCGCGAGAAACAGAGGTTGCGAGAGAAGAGGGCGCATCGACGGCGCCAGAGGTAGCCAGTCGAACCCGCTGCGCGTGGTGTCGCGCCGGATCGCCCCGCCGGTCTACCCCGATCGGGCGGCCTGGTCGAACTCGGGCAACCTTTCCCAGGGCGTGCCGCGGTGGTGGGGGATGCGAAAGTCCCAGTATGATTGCACCTCATCCTCGGGACCACAGCACAGCGAGTAGATACGGGCGCCCTCCGCCACCACGCGCAGCCGGATCCACGCCCCTGTCAACGGCTCGACCGAAGGATCTCCGTTCCAGCGGACCGGGTGACTGATCGCGTCGCCGCCGATGGGCCGGCAGTCTTCCAGCTCGAAGCCGGGGATCGGGTTGGCGTCGACGTCGGTGACCTCGACGCGAAGCTCGCCGTCCTGCTGGACGTCGGCATTCACCCAGAAGCTGGGCTCGGGCGTACGTAGCGGGCGCGTCAACAGCTGACCTTCGGCGCCCGCGGTGCTGAGCGCAACGAAGCGGTCGGGCTTTATGGAGGCGAAGCCCAGCCCGGTACGGTACCCTTCTCCCGCCCAATCGTGGTGACCGTGCGTCGTGCGGCTGCCCGCGTAATAGATCCTGATCTCGTCGTCGCGCAGCACCAGGCCGGAGGCTGCCTGGATGCTGCCGCTCTCCCATGAGTCTTCATCTCCCAGCTGGATGAGGGGCTCGCCCACCGCAGCCCGGTGCCAGGCGTAGCCTCCGGCCCCAGCCAGCGTGGGCCAGCCGAAGGAGGCGCCGCTGCGGCAATAGGCCAGCTCGGGCACCTGCTTGCCACCGATGGTCTTGTAGTAGCCCATGTCCTCGGGGGCGGTGCGGTAGCTCCAGAGCGTGCCCAGCTCGAAGCCGCCGTAGGGAGTCGATCCCAGGCCGTAGAACTGGGTCTGCACCGGGTCCATGGGCCCGGGCTCGAGCACCAGGCGGGTCTGAGACCAGCGCACGAAGTCCCATGACTCCGCCCGCGCCACCCGGCGGTCCCCGCCTTCCGGCCGGGTGTAGACCACGTACCGACCGTCGGCGGCGCGATGCAGCGACATGGGGCAGTCCGGGTTGGTGGCGATGACCGGATTCTCGGTGGCCTGGGTCCAGTGGATGCCGTCGGGACTGCGGAAGGGGGTGATGTTGCCGGTCTCTCCCGCTCCCAGCAGCATCTTGTAGCGCCAGCCCTGCCGGTGCTCGCGCTCGTCGCAGATCACCGTCAGGCCGCGCTCGTCGCCGGCGAGGAGGATGTTGGTCTTCTCGCCCTCATGGCGGACCAGGTCGAGGTCCGGACGGGTCCAGGCGATGCCGTCGTCGCTCTCCGCGTAGGCGGTCAGGATACCGCCCAGGTCCACGTTCCGGGTGGTGTACCACATCTGCCAGCGGCCATCGTCCGGCCGGCGGACGACCGACCCGTGGAGCGAGATACGCCCCGATTCCCACGGCCGGTCCGGCACCATGATCGGGGTGCCTTCGTGTTTGGTGGCCGGCTCGACCGTGCGGACGAAACCGTCGGCACTCTCCAGGTCGGTGAGGTCGAAGAAAAGCAGCTTGATGACCATGGCGGTTGTTCCTCGTCGGGGGTGCGCTGGTCCGCGGGTGAATTGAGGGTCGATCGCGGGGGCGGGGACGGACCGGTTCGCGACCTCTTCCTCCGAGGACTTAGCATACTGCGTCGTTCAGGAACAGGCCAGGGAGCAGCGGGCGCGACTCGTGGGCCGCGACGGGGTCCAAGCGACCTCGGCCGGGGTCGACGGGCGACTCGCGTACGGGCTGCGAGCGACTGCGCCGTTACCTCCTCCGGATTTGCCGGTCACGGGGGCAGAAGATAGATTCGCGCGGCCACCCACCGCCACCAGGAGCCGCCATTGCAGACCGGAGCCCTCTTCGAACGCGCCTCACGACCCGACCCTGGCATCATCGACATCGGCGATCGCAAGCAGCACTTCCTCGACGACCTGCTCGTTGACGAGGCCAGCCGCATCTCCCGCTACATGAGCCGGCCGACCAAGTGTGCCGACAACCCGATCATGACCGCCGACTTCCCCTGGGAGCAGGGCACCTACGCCTCCTCCCCGCTCGTCAGCAACACCGGCGTTGAGATCGTCGGCCAGACGGTCCTGTACGACGAAGAGGAGGGCGTCTTCAAGATGTGGTACGTGCCGTGGGCCCTGGACAAGGGACGCCGGCCCTGGTGTTACGCCACGTCAGCCGACGGCTATCACTGGGAGCGGCCGGAACTGGGGCTGATCGAATTCGAAGGGTCGACGGCCAACAACCTCCTGGGAATCCACGGTGAGCCCAACTACTACAACACCTTCAAGGACCCCCGCGACCCGGACCCGCAGCGGCGCTACAAGG
>CAYWBJ010000399.1:0-1562 GCA_964456165.1 uncultured Gemmatimonadaceae bacterium
ATATACTGGCAGCAGCCAGTATAATCCTTCGGTGGCCGGTCTTGCCGACGGTGGCTACGTCATCTCCTGGCGCGACGATAGCGCCCACTCGGGCGGTTCCGGGGCGGATGTGCGGGCCCAGCGCTATGACAGCGCGAACAACACGGTCGGCGACGAGATTCTGGTCAACACCTACGTCTCCGGCGGTCAGTTCGATGCGGCGGTGACCGGTCTGAGCGACGGCGGCTTCATCGTCACCTGGACGGACGACAGCGGCCACTCGGGCGGTCATTACAACGATGTCCGCGGCCAGATCTACGATTCTTCGGGTGTGCCGGTCGGCGACGAGCTGGTGCTCAACACCCATACGAATCAATACCAGAACCAGTCCGCGGTGGCGGCAACCGCCGATGGCGGCTTCATTGCCAGCTGGACGGACAACACCCAGGAAGGCTCCGGTTACGGCGTCTTCAGTCAGCGCTTCAACAGCGACGGTACGCCGGCAGAGGCGGCCAGACTGATCGGCGGGGCGGCCGATGAGACGCTCGCCTTCGACGCAGCCCAGGACGGACTGACGGTCGATCTGGGCGACGGCATCGACACGGCGACGTTCGGCGACGGCGACGATGCGGTGGCCCTGGCCAATGTGGAGACGGCCGAGCTCGGCGGCGGCGACGACAAGGCGGCGGTCAGTGGCGAGAGCCCTGCCCACCAGACGGAGATCGTCACCCTGTCCGGAACGATCGAGACGGGCGACGTCTACACGGTCACGGTGAACGGCACGACAGCCAGCTACCGGGCACAGGACGGCGACGGTGCCGGCGAGGTGCAGGCAGGGCTGATCGAGAGCCTGAACGGGACCGGGGAGATAGCCCGGATTGCCACGGCGATGCCCGGTGAGAACGACAACCAGATTCTGCTGCGGGCCAACCAGACGGGCACCATGGACGAGTTCCAGGTCAACAGCCAGACCGGCGGCAGCCAGTACGAGCCGTCGATGACAGCCCTGGCCGACGGCAGCTACGTGGTCCTCTGGCGCGACGAGAGCAGTCCGTCGCCCGGCTCCGGCAACGATATCCGCGGCCAGATCTACAACCCGCAGGGCGAGGCGGCAGGCGACGAGTTTCTGGTCAACAGCTATGTGGGCCATCATCAGTATACACCTTCGGTGACCGCCCTCTCCGACGGCGGCTTTGCCGTCGCCTGGCGCGACGACAGCGGTCACTCGGGCGGTTCCGGCTACGATGTGCGGGTGCGGCAGTTCGATGCCGACGGCGTCCCGGCCGGCGATGAAGCCCGGGTCAACACCTACACCAGCAGCAACCAGTACGAGCCTTCGATCACCGGTCTTGCCGACGGCGGCTACGTGGTCGCCTGGCGCGACCAGAGCGGCCATTCGGGCGGCTCCGGTGAGGATGTCCGGGCCCAGCGCTACGACAGCGACGGGCAGACGGTCGGCGACGAGGTGCGGGTCAACAGCCAAACGGGCAACAGCCAGTACGCGCCTTCGCTCGCCGCTCTTGCCGACGGCGGCTTAGACATCTCGTGGCGCGCCAACAGCGAGCACTCGTGCGGCTCGGCTG
>CAYWBJ010000400.1:0-6135 GCA_964456165.1 uncultured Gemmatimonadaceae bacterium
CTCTTCCGGCGTCGGCTCGCGAGCTAGCTTCTGAGCCATGCGGCCCATCACCTTGTCGAGCCGGTTGAGGTCTATGAGTTGACTGGCGGGGAGACGGGTGATCTTGCCGTGGTTGTAAAGGGTCTTCAGGATGGCCTGGCGGATCAACCACACGGTGGAGGTGATGAACTTGAAGCCCCGGTCCGCGTCGAAATGATCGATCGCCTCGAGCAGACCCGCGTTGCCGTCGGAGACCAGCTCCATCAACTGCGGCCCTTCGGGTCGCATATACTCGCGCGCGACGCGGACGACGAAGCGCAGATTGGCCCGCAGCAGCTGATCGCGAGCTTCGTCGTCGCCGTTGCGAGCCCGCTCCACGACCCGAAACTCCTCTTCCTGGCCCAGGGGCTCGAGATCTTTGATCTGGCTCCAGTAGTGGTCGAGTGTGTCGAATCCCGATACACTACTGCGGTTTGACGCGGTCATTTTCATTACTTACTCCTTGGTTACACTAACAATCTTCTGACGCCAAAACATAGACAAAAAACATACAAAAGCAAAGATTAAACTATAATACATAGACTTTTAAGAGAACTAAAATAGACAAACTAGTCAGACGATCTCGCGAAACGTTTTGGTTGCAGAGGAGGGCTGAGGTCAGTTCATTATGGAAAGATCGCAAGACAGAAAAACGGCATCCGGCGCCGTTCGGCCCACGGAGGGAGGATCAGTTGGCGCTATCAGTCGCCCGCGCTTTTGCCCCTGGAAACGTCTCCTGCGTTTTCAAGATTGTGGCCCATGACGACCCCACGCGCATGCATTCCCTCGGCATGGGCTTCACGGTGGCAGATGGTGTGTCCGCGTCGGTTCGGCGAGCGGCTTCGCTCTCGATCTCGTTCAACGGCAGGATCATCGACTTTCCGACGGTTGCCGCTGTCGTCTCGGCCATGACCTCGGAGTGCGTGAGAGTCGAGCTGGTGTCTTCCCTGCCGCTCAGCAGCGGTTTCGGCCTAAGTGGTGCCTCCGCACTGGCCACCGGCTATGCGCTCAACCGGTTGCTCGGGCTGGGACTGGACGATGAGACGGTGGCCATGCGGGCCCACGTCGCCGAGGTGGAGGAGCTGACGGGACTGGGCGACGTGGGCGGCCAGTATCACGGTGGCTGCCTCGTCAAGTTGCGGGAAGGACATCCGCTGGCGGCTGAGCGGCTGTCGGTGGACGAGCAGGAGGTGTTCTACCGCTACATCAGCCCAATCAAGACCAGCGAGGTACTGCGCGACACGGAGAAGAGGGAGCGCATCAACGCGGCGGCGGAAGCGGCGCTCGGGGCACTGGAAGAGGTTCTGGATGAAGGTACCGCGACCCTGCCGCTGTGTCTGGGCATCGCCAGGCAATTCGCCATCGACAGTGCCCTGATGCGCGACGCGGAGGTCATCAGCGTGGTATCCTCCGTCGTTGAGGAGGGTGGCGCGGCGTCGATGATCATGCTCGGCAACGCTGTGGTCAGTAACCGCCCGTTTCCAGGTGCCACTCCGACGCGGCTGTCTCGGCGCGCCGCAGGGATCGTGGAATGAGCGACCTGTCGCCGGACCATCCGCGCTATGAATCGCTGCGCATCAGGAACCTGATCACGGCCGGGGTGGAGGCTGGCATCACCTCGGTGCATGGCCTCGTCGCCCATGGCCGCGGGGAGGCCTTCGACTACCTGCTCGGGGAGCAGTCGCATGACTTCGCCCGGAGGGCCGTCCGGGCGGCGGCGGCGTTGCTGGTCTCGGCGGGTCGGCCGGTGGTGTCGGTGAATGGAAACGCCGCTGCCCTGGTTCCGGCGGAGTTGGCCGGGCTGGCCCGGGCCGTGGCGGCGCCTCTGGAAGTGAACATCTTTCACGCCTCCGCAGACCGGGAGCAGGCGATTCGCCGCCACCTGCTCGAGCACGGCGCACAATCCGTGCTCACGCCGACTCGGGAGGCGGAGCTGGACTTCATCAGCTCGAATCGCCGCTTCGTCCACCCGGAAGGCACCCTGGTGGCCGACGTCGTCTTCGTGCCGCTCGAGGACGGTGACCGCTGCCAGGCGCTGCGGCGGATGGGAAAGCAGGTGGTGACGGTCGACCTCAACCCGTTGTCGCGGACCGCCGCGCTGGCCAGCGTCACGATCGTCGACAATGTTGTGCGGGCCCTGCCCTTGCTGCTGGAGGCGGTGGGGCAGCTGGTAAGTGGGGGGGCTGAGCGCGAGACAGCGACGAGCTACGACAACGACAGCATTCGCGCGACGGCAATCGCTTGCATCCGCGCCGCTTAACAGCGCGCTAGTCAGGGCTGCGCTGCGCGGGAGTCGATGTCCCGCTGCAGCATCTCCAGGGCGAGTTCCAGTTGTTGGTTTGAGCCATAGCGGGCGGCATGGTCGCGCAGCAGAGCCGTCGCCGACTGGGGATTGCCCAACAGCTGCTGTGTTGCCGAGAGACCGTAGACAGCGCGGAAGAAGCCGGGCCGCAAGCGCACTGCTTCGGTAAAAAGGCGGTCGGCGCGGTCGGCGGCGGCGTATTTCTCCACCAGCATTTCGGCGATCGCCATCAGGTTGTAGTAGGCCCCATCCGCAAGTTCGGAACGCCCCTCCGCCAGCATCAATCCGGCCTCTTCCATGTAACGGGAAGCCTCCTCCACCTCGCCGGTCTCGTGCAGGATCTCGGCGCCCAGGTAGTAGGTATCCCAGGTGTACTGAAGAGTGCGCTCGCCCCAGACTAGCAGGCTGTCGATCTCGTCATGACGCTTTAACTTCACGTAGGCCTCGGCCAGCCCCAGCAGGCCGGCGCGGTAGTTGGTCAGCAGCCGGCGGGACTGCTCGTCCTTGTAGACTTCCGGATCCGTAATGCTGCGGAAACGGAAGGTCTGGTAGAGGTTGCGCTCCAGCGACTCGACGTCGGTCTCCGGATCTTTTTCGCGGGTGAGCCGATAGGTCATGCCGGTCAGCTGCAGGTGCGGGTCGAGGTTGACGGTATTTTCCTCTGGCACGGTGATGGCGATGTGGACCGGACGGCGCCACTCGTTCCAGTCGATGATCTTGATCGTCATCACGTCTTGGACGCGCAGCAGGTTGTAGCCGGCGGCTGGAGCCACGTCCCACTTGAGGCCGGCCGCGGTGACCGACTTAGGCTCGGGCCAGTAGCGTTGCTCGATGTCGGCCTGGCTGGTGTCGGTAAGGGTCGAGTCGATGGTCTCGTCGGTGTAGCGGATGTCGACCGCGGGTTGGCGATCCCTCAGCTGCTTTATATACCAGTTGGTGTTCAACAGGCTCAGGTTGATGATCCGGACGTCGCGCCGCACGCCCTCTACCTCCTGCAGGAACCAGAGTGGGAAGGTGTCGTTGTCGCCGTTGGTGAAGAGCAGGCTATTCTCGTCGCAGGACTGCAGGATGTTGTAGGCGTAGTCGTAGGCGATGTAGTCCCCGGTGCGGTCCTGGATGTGGTAGTGCCGGGCGGCGATGCCCGCAGGCAGGGCCAGGGTCAGCACTGCGATGGCGACGGGAATCCAGCCTCTGGGGTTGGGCAGGCGGCGGCGGGCGAATTCGACGACGCCGGTCCAGGCCAGGCCCATCCACAGCGCAAAGGCCGCGAACATGCCGCCGAACACGTAGTGCCGTTCGCGCGGTTGCGGATCGGGCATGTTCAGGTAGAAGGAGAGGCCGAACCCCATGATACTGAACAGGACCAGCAGCGACCAGAAGCACTGGCGGTCCCGAGTTGCCTGCCAGGCAGCGCCGGCGAGGCCTAGCAGGTAGGGCAGGATCGAGACGGACACCTCTTCCATGTTCGCATCGGTTGCTCGGCGGAAGGAGACTGGAATCTCTATGCCGGGGAAGGGGAATTGCTGCAGGAAGTACTTCATCTGCAGGTGCCAGAACTGGTAGGTGCGAGCCGCTCGCGCTTGGAACATGCCGAGCAGCTGGCTGTCGGTGCCGTACTGCTCTCGGTTGAGGAACTTGATGAAAGCCCCGAGCGACTCGGGGTCGTTCTCGTCTATGGCCGGGTCGAGGCCGGAGCGGATCAGCAGCGCGGCGTAAGTCGAGTAGCCGAGGGCAAACAGTAGGATGGCGCCGAGCAGCAGCCAGCAGCCGCGGCGGTCCCGGTGATACAGGTGATAGATCCCGGCGGCCAGCCCCAGCAGGAGGATGCCGTTGCTGCCGACGCCAGGTCCCAAGACCAACAGGGCCACTGCCGCGCCGCCGCCGATTCCGAGCAGGATGAGGATGAGCAGGCGCAGGCGCTCGTCGGCGTGCCACGCCAGGAGCAGCAGCGAGGGGATGATGAGCAGGCAGAGCAGGTGGATGCCGCCCCCTAGCCCGAAGAGGTAGGCGATCAGAAAGAGCCAGCGGTCGTTGCCCGGTCCGTTTCGGGTTCCCTCCCAGTAGAAGATCAGCCACAGACCGCCGGTGACGAAGAGGATGGAGTAGCCGTAGACTTCCGCTTCGACGGCATTGAACCAGTAAGTATAGGAGACGGCCAGGGTGAGAGAGGCCAGGGCGGCACCGGCAACGACGCTAAGGTCACGATCGTCGCCGAACGGTTCCAGACTGCGGCCGCCCAGGCTGCGCCGAGCCAGGGCGACGGCACTGAGGTAGACGAACCAGATGCCTAGGGCCGAAGAGAGGGCGGACATGAGGTTGACCCGCCAGGCGACCTCTCCCAGGGGGAGCAGCGTAAAGAGCCTGCCGAGCAGGACGTACAGCGGGGCGCCGGGCGGGTGGGGCACGCCGAGGATGTAGGAACAGGATATGAACTCCCCGCAGTCCCAGAACGAGACGGTGGGTGCGAGGGTCTTCAGGTAGAGGCCGAAGGCGGCCGCGCAGACCGCCAGGCCGACGGTGCGATGGAGCCGGTGGGCTGTGTCCCCGCCGGAGAGCGGGGGGGCGGGTGAGGGCTCAGCCATCCAGCTCGAGCATCTTCGCCTCGACGTGCTCATTGGTCTGCTCGGGGGTGGAGATCTCCTGCTCTCCGAGGTAGTTCACCAGCAGTTGGCAGCGACGCTTGAGCAGGTCGATCTGCAACTCCAGACCGCGGATGCGGCTGGCGAACTGGTTCTTCTCTATCTGCTGGTCGCGCAGGTGGATGTTGTCGTCCACCAGCGTGGTGGCCAGGATTTGGATCACGTTGCGGTAGACGTGGCCGGCGATGTCCATCTCCCTGCCGAGCAGAGCGTCGAAGTGGGCCTTCTTGAGCGATAGCACCTGGGATTCTTCCACCGCTTCGACCGTGGCAGAGCGCGGCTGGCCGGTGATCACGCCCATCTCCCCGACGGTGGTTACCGGCAGGATGGCCGCCACCCGCAGGCCCTCGGCGGTGACGACACTGAGCTGTCCCTTGAGGAGGATATAAATCTCGTCGCTTGGCGTGTCGCTGTGGCATAGCTCATCCCCCTCTACCAGCGATTTGGGATGGCAGATGCTGAGCAGCTTACGCACCTGATTGGGATAAAGCCCGTCAAAAAGGGGGATCTTCTTCAGGAGCTGGATGAGCAGCTTCTGAGTAGCCAGGGACACGGTCTACCCACGCGGAAAGGTCGGTCGGAATCGAGACAAAGGTAACCGATCAGAGGGGGCGCGTGCAACACGGAAGCTACACCCCAGGGTCCTCTCTTAGGGCTATTCCAGGTGGAAATGGCCTATTTAAACTATTCTGGCTGTTGGATTTGCGTGAAAAACGCAGTTGGTTAGGAGGCGTAGAGTCGTATCCGGGAGGGCGGCCGTGAAGCGATGGGGCGAGGCGACGGGGACGGAATGAGATAGTCCCGGTTCCTCCACTCGATCAGGGCGGGAACGTGAGTTCGCCGAGGCGGGCCATGGTCTCAGTGACGGGATCAGGTTGCGTGCCGCCAGCCGGCTCCGGGAAAGCTGGATCTGGCCGGTGAGCCGCTGATCAACATCAATGATCCGGCGATCGGGGCGGCCGATCTGTCCTGAAATTGGGTCAGGGCCTGCGACCTCAGTTCAGGACGTGGCGCTGGCGCAGCATGCGGTGGATCCAGTGAATCGCCAGCGCCGCCAGGCAGTGCTTGAGGCTGTGGCCGCTGACGATACTGCCGAGCTCGAATATCTCCCGGTCGAGGAACTCGCAGAGCTTGGCCAGCGCGTAGATACCTACCGCGACGCCCAGGTCGCGGGAG
>CAYWBJ010000401.1:0-13779 GCA_964456165.1 uncultured Gemmatimonadaceae bacterium
CCGGTGGACACCACCGTGCCCTGCGAGAACATCCGCTGCGTCGCGACCGGTCGCGTACCGTAACCGATCTGCAGCTCGACAGGGACCTGAGCCCCCTCGGCCTGGGTGGCGCCAGCGAGCCGGATCTGCTGGTAAAGCAGATCCTGGAACTCGAGCTTGCTCTTCTTGTAGCCGGTCGTGTTCACATTCGCCAGGTTGTTGGCGATGTTGTCCACGTTCATCTGCTGGGCGATCATTCCGGTCGCCGCGGTGAATAGTGCCCTGCTCATTTCAGACTACCCCTTCTGTTGTCCCATCCTGTTGGGTAGTTGGTGCTGCACCATTTCATCATGTATGGTTAGCGACGAACCACGCCGACATCGTTGACGGCGCGATCGAGCGTTGTGTCCTGTACCTGAATCGCCTTCTGATCCGCCTCGTACGAGCGGAAAATGTCAATCATTTTCACCATTTCGATCACCGGGTCGACGTTGGCCTCCTCGAGAAACCCCTGCGACACGGAGATATCCTCCACGCGCAACGGGACCACACCCGGCTCAGTGGTGAAGTAGCCATCGGGCGACTTCTTGAGCGGCACCTGGTACGGGCTCTGAGCCTTCACGACCGGATCGTACAGGTCGGGAAAATCGGAAACCTGCAGGCGGGCGATGACCGTGTCCTCGCCGGTAAGCTCGTCGCGTCCGCGAACCACTCCTGACTCGTCGATGATCGGCACCTGAAACTGGTCGGGGATCACAATGTCGGCACCGTTTTCGTCCAGCACCGGATGCCCCAGCACCGTGGTAAGAACCCCCTCGGCATTCTTGGCGAAGTTGCCGTTGCGGGTATACTGGGTGCCGGCCGCCGTGCGCACGGCGAAGAATCCCTTGTCGCTGAGGGCAACGTCGAACATGTCGCCGGTATGGCGCAGTTCCCCCTGATCCAAGTCGGTCCAAATCCCTTCGAAGCGGTTGATGCGCCAATCCGGATAGTCGCCGGAAAGCCGCTTCTTGGCCTCCTGAACTTCGCGTAGAAACATGCTGTCGCGCTTGAAGCCGGCCACCTCCGTGTTGGCCAGGTTGTTGGCAATCGCTTCCTGGCGCGTGGCCTTGGGAAGCATGCCGGATGCCGATATGTAGATCCCTTCCAACATTTCGTATTCCGACTGTGCGGGTTGCTGCTCTGTCCAAGCCGTCTCAATTCTCCGCGACGGCTGCACCTCGGCAGACAGAGCGATGACATCGCACAGCAACCTGTGTGCCACCTCCCTCTACGGATACTATCCCGCTTTCTTTCAATGAGTTACGCTGTTCGGAGCCAACGGGGATTGAGGAAACTTTTTCCAGTCATGAACAGGGTTGAGAAAATTGCGTCGAACAAGTGTGAAAAAGGGTCGTCTACCACCTCTGCAGTTTGTTGCACGACCGGTTGCACCCGCTTAGTTTTCAGCCGCCGGCATTTCTCTGCTGGCCTGGCCGCACGTGCCCGACGGCATCGCATCGGGCCCGCGTCGTCGTACCCCCTCATCCCGCCGCGGAGTCACCGTCATGCCCCAGTCTCCACTCGTCCTGGTCTCCGGCCTGGCTCTCGGGGTCGCCCTCCAGGTTGTCCCCACTGCCGGGAATGAATCACAACTCACTGCCACAGAAAAAGATACAGAAATGATTAAAGTCGCTGACTTCTATGTCGACCGGTTCGAGTTCCCCAACATCGAGGGCAAACTCCCGCGCGTGGACGTCAGCTGGACAGAGGCCCAGGGCCTGTGCCAGGCGCAGGGGAAACGGCTCTGCCTGGAGCGGGAATGGGAGATGGCCTGCCGGGGTCCCGAAAACCACCTCTACGGCTACGGGCCAAGCTTCGAAGAGGGCCGGTGCCACACCCCCAGCAAAATCGGGGACGTCTGGGTCCGGGGACCCGACCGGGCGCCGAGCGGCAGCTTCGCCGACTGCCGCAGCTCGAACGGGGCGCAGGACATGATCGGCAACGTATGGGAATGGACCGACAGCATGTACGCTCCCAACCGGGACTGGCGTGTGGTCCGGGGAGGCTCCTGGTTTCACAGTGTCAACCTGGCCCGCGCGGACACCCGCTACGGTCTGCACCTGGACCAAGACTACCGGCTGGACCTGATCGGCTTCAGGTGCTGTCGCTCGGCAGCCCCAGCCGACGACGTCACTGCCGGCGCCAGAACGGACGACACCGAACTGGCCGCCCAAGCGCCCTGAGCCACCAGTCTTGGTCTGCGGTTTGCTCGACGTTGGGAATATGATAGACGCAAGCCTCACGCTCGTCCGTTGAACCCTCAAGACTGGTAGAATTAGCCACGATGAAGGGAAAAACCGCCCTCTTGGTTCTTCTGGGGATGAGCAGTTCGTTCACCGTCATCCTCGCCCTGATGGTAGCCCTGTCTTACGATCCGCCTTCCCGTCCTCACCGCGCCGTCGCGAAGAACAGGCCGGCCGGCGATCCCCCACAGACGCCCGCAGAGTCCCCGCGGCGAGCCGGCCGGACCACCACCGACGGTGGCCGTGCCGGGGCACAGATGGGCGGGGACGCGGCGCCGGCTAACAACGGCACCGCAACCACCGCGGGCATACCGACACCGAGCACTCCACTCCAACCCCCGCCCGGGTTGTCCCGAGCTCGGGGTGACGAAGCCTGGCTTGAGCGCCAACGCGAGTTCGAACTCATCCGAAAGGAAATTCGGCAGGAGCGCGTGGGCCTCCAGAAGCAGCTGTCCCGATTAGAGCGCGACCACAGCCGCATGGTAAATGAGCTGGCCCGCGAGCTGTCGAGCAGCAACCCGGGACTGGCGGCGGCAGAGCTGGTTGCCCTCGACGACGAAACCGCAGCCCTCGTCCTGAAAAAGATGTCGACCGATCCGCGTGGAGAGGTTCTAGACCTGCTCGAGCCCAAGCGGGCACAGCGGCTGCGCGGTCGGATCGCCCGCCTTTGAGCACGCCGGATACCGTCCTCCTTCATGGACCATAAAACTCAAAAAAACAACTACATATGACGATACTTCGAGTCGCCAAGATGGGCCATCCCTGCCTGCGCACGCCGGCTGTGGACATCGCGCCCGATACCATCGGCAGCGAACCTGTGCAACGGCTCATCGACGACATGGTCGACACCATGGTTGACTACGGTGGCATCGGCCTGGCAGCCCCCCAGGTGTTCCAGGGGCTTCGCCTGATCGTGGTGGGAGACCCCACTTTGGCGGCCCCAGACAGTGTCCCGGCGGCACCGGTCGAGATACCCGAGGCCGAAGAAGAAGATCCGGACCCAGACCGCAGTCTGGACCTGGACGCCGATGGCGCGATTCCCCTAACGGTAGTGGTCAATCCCCAGATCATCGCGCAGTCGGACAAGAAGGTCGACGGATGGGAGGGCTGCCTGAGCATGCCGCTCCTGCACGGCATCGTGCCCAGGCACCAGCGAACCGAGGTCACGGGTCTCGACCGCGCCGGCAACCCCCTCCGGCTGGTGTCCGAGGACTATTTCGCACGGGTTCTGCAACACGAGATCGATCACCTGGAGGGCATTCTCTACCTCGATCGGATGGCCGACTTCAGCAGCCTCTGCTACGATTCCGAATACCACCGATACCACCTCTCCTGATCCGCTATTTACCGCTGTAAATAAACGACTTATACCCGATCCATACACCTCTCTACAAGCTTGACACCCGGGTAGCCTCGGCTTATTGTTTCCTACGTTTGTCCGCCGGCCGAACGTCCCGCAGACCCACCGCCGGCCCTGCTATCACCGACTCCACAGGATATGGATCCCAGGTTCTCAGAGGAATCCGGCGTCGGCATCTACACGGGCAACGAGTTGCTCGTCAAGGGCGCGCTGGAATGCGGGATAGGCGAGATCACCGGCTACCCGGGATCACCACTGGCCGAGCTGTTCAACACCCTGGCCGGCATCCGCGAACTCCTAGAGGAGTTCGGCATTGCCGCACAGATCGCCAACAACGAAGCGCTGGCCGCAGCGCGCCTCAACGGCGCCCAGATGGCCAGCGTCAAGGCGATGGCGGTGATGAAGAGCGTCGGTATGCACGTGGCGGCCGACGGGCTCGCGCTCGGCAACATGGCCGGCGCCGCACGCGACGCCGGGGCCCTGGTCGTAGTCGGCGACGATCCCTGGTCCGAGAGCACGCAAGTACCGGCCGACTCCCGCTTCCTGTCCCAGCACCTCTACATGCCAGTGCTCGAACCGGCCACCTTCCAGGAAATCAAGGACTGGGTCGGCCTGGCTTTCGACCTGTCACAGGAGACCGCCCTCTACCTGACGTTCCTGGTCACCTCCAACCAGGCTGAAGGTGGCGGCACGGTCGAGCTGGCCCCGAACCGCCGCCCTGCCCTCAACCGGCACAACCGCACAACCATCGACACCGGGCAGATCTGCTCGGACGACCGGGTCATCATCCCCCCGGCCACCAACGCCAAGGAACAGGACATTCTCGACCGCCGCTTCCCCCTTCTTCTCGAGCGGGCAGAGGCGGTCGGCATCAACCGAATACAGCCCGGAAGAGAGTCGAGTATAGGCCTTATAACCTCAGGCCTAGCATACACTTATCTGGAGCACGCAATCGACCTGTTGGGGCGTACGGGGAGCTACTCCATCCTAAAGCTGGGCATCACATATCCGGTGGACGAGGAACTGGTGGCAGCGTTCTGCGCAGGCCTGGATCACGTCTGCGTAGTGGAGGAAAAACGTCCGTTCGTCGAGCCGCAGATCGCCTCCGCACTGTCCCGGCGCCCCGAACTGTCCACCTCCCTGTGGGGCAAGCAATTCCCGGACGGACAGTCCGGCTTTCCCGAAGCCATGGGGCTGCACCCCACGCTGACGGCCGAGAGTCTCATCCGATTCTTAAAAGGAATCAGGGCCAACCCGATCCCAGTCCTGCAGACCACGGGCGTAGAGCGCTCCACAGTCCGCGTCCCTCCCCGCACCCCATCATTCTGCCCAGGATGCCCGCACCGGGACTCGGCCAGCGTGCTCAAGCGCACCGCAACCGACTTCACCGATCCCGACTACATGAGGTCCCGCGGCGGCAGAACCACCGATCTGGTGTTTCACGGCGACATCGGCTGCTACTCGATGCTCAAGTACGCCCCCTTCTCGCGCCTGATGCACAACCTTTCCGGCATGGGCCTGGGCGGCGCCACCGGCGCCGGCAGCGATCCATTCATCGACAACAAGCAACTGGTGTTCATGGGTGACTCCACCTTCTTCCACACCGGGATGACGGCGATATCGGACTCGATCAAGAACGGCCAGGACCTGACCTACGTCATTCTCGACAACAAGAGCACGGCCATGACCGGCCACCAGCCGACACCAGGCCTTGACGTGGACATCCTGGGGCGGCCGACCACGGCCCAGGACATCGAGCAGGCCGTGCGCGGTCTGGGTGGGCAGCAACTGCCGGTACACCGCATCGATCCATCCAACCGCCAGGCTTACAAGGAGCTGATCGAGGCTACCCTCCTGCAGCCGGGCGTCAAGGTCGTCATCGCCGACAAAGAGTGCGGGATCACCGCCCAGCGCCGCGAGCGGGCGACCGCGGCGGCGATAGTGGCTGAACGCGGTTTCCTACCGGTGGAGGAGCACGTCAACATAAGCGAGGAGGTCTGCGAATACTGCCTGGAGTGCACCAAGGGAACCGGGTGCAGCGGCCTGACGGTCAACCAGACGACGAATTACGGCCCGAAGATCGCCATCGATCTGTCCACCTGCGTCACCGATGGCGCCTGCACGCGCGTGGAAGTCGACCAGGGCGACAAGACCTGCCCATCGTTCGAGGAGATCGAAATTTCGCGGCGCCAGGCCCCGCTGGTGGAACTGCCCGAGATTGCCCTGGCCGCCATGCCCGAGCCCCCCCGCCGTAAGCTCGATGGCGTCTGGTACGCCTACATCGCCGGCGTTGGCGGCATGGGCATCAACCTGGTCTCCTCGCTTCTCGGACAGGCCGGAATGCGCCAGGGCTACGAGGTGAGACTGACCAACAAGAAGGGACTGGCAATTCGCAACGGCTCGGTCTATTCCCATCTCAGCTTCGCGCCGAAGGACCGCATCCTGTCGCCGCTGGTACCGCACGGCGAGGCCGACCTGCTCCTTGGCCTGGACCTGCTCGAGGCAGCCCGCGGCATCGACGACTCCGAACGAAGCTGCGCTGGCAGCACCACCCGCACCGCCGCCATCGTCAACACCGCCAAGACGCCGACCGTGAAAACGCTGATCGGCGAGGAGGACTTTTCACCCGAGCAAATCGGCGAGCTGATCAGGAGTCGGACGCGCGCCGAGGCCTACCTCGGCATAGACCTATTCCGCGTCTCCGAAACCTACCTGGGCAACAAGCTCTACGCCAACGTCATGATGATCGGCGCATCCTACCAGCGGGGACTCCTGCCCCTGGACCTGGAATGCCTGCAGGAGGCGATGAAGGTATCGGTGCGCCAGAACTACGAAACCAACATGAAGGCTTTCCAGATCGGCAGGGCGCTGGCGATCGACTCGCAGCCCTTCGGCGTCGAGCCGCCCGCCGCCAGTTGCGAGGCGCTCGTCGAGGAGAAGGCGGGCCGGCTGGCGATCAGCCGTGGCAGTCGGCTCGCCGCCGAGTACCGGAGCCGGGTAGCACAGTCCATGCAGCAGCTGCAGCTGGACGAGCCGACCGCCCGGCACCTGGCCTTGAGCACCTACGACCTGATCAACTACGAAGGTCCGACATACGCCGAGCGTTATCTGGGGATGCTGGAGACCCTGCACTGCCGCGACGACGCCGAGCGCGGCTGCCGCGTTACCCGTGCCGCCGTATACAACCTCGCCAAGGTGCTGCTCATCAAGGACGAGGTCTACGTCGCCCACCTGCTCACCTGCCCGGAGAAATACGAGCGCGACCGACGGCGCTACAACGTCGATCCGGCGCGTGGCGATCGCATCCGCTACATCCACCTCACCCGGCCCCATTTCCGCCTGTTCGGCCGCGACTTCCGTCCCGATCTGAAAACCCGCGACTGGCAGCTGCGCCTGCTCCGCCGGATGCGGTTCCTGCGCCGCCTGCTCGCTTCCTGGTGGCATCGCGAAGAGCGCGACTTTACGGCCTGGTACGAATCGCTGGTTTCCGGGTTCGACGCTGCACGCGCGTGCGCGGACTCCGAGTACGAGACGTGGGTCGAGCTGCTGTCGCTACCCGAGTCGGTGCGCGGCTACCGCAGCGTCCGCTCCGCGGCTATGACGGCGGCGCGGCGGCGCGGCGGCGAGTTGACCGCCATCCTGGAAAGAGGGGCCACCTACAGAGAGTCGAACACCGCTCTCGCTCCCGAGCTGACACCCGAGGCGACACCGTGATCCGCACTTTCGCGCCCGGCGACCTGGAGGTTCTCAAGGAGATCACCGCTATCTGCTTCGACGGCGTTTCCATCGACCAGAGCATAGAGGGCCACCTCGGGTTGCTCGGCGGCCACGACTGGCGCTGGCGTAAGATTCGCGACATCGACGACGACGTGGCCGGTGAACGGGCGCGTAGCGTCTTCGTATACGAGGTCGAGGGCGTTGTCGTAGGCTACATCACAACCAAGCTCGACGCAGGCAGCAAGATCGGGTGGATCCACAACCTGGCCGTCCTGCCCGCCCACCAGGCCCACGGCATCGGCAGGAGGCTGATCGAGACCGCCCTAGACCACTTCCGCGACAACGGCATGGAGTGCGCCAAGATCGAGACCCTCGAGCAGAATCCAGTGGGCACCAGACTCTACCCGACCTTCGGTTTTCGCGAAGTCGCCCGACAAATACACTACGCCATGAGCCTGTGAGATGAACCTGAAAGAGATGGCCGGCCGCAGGGCGGTCGAGTACGTAGAGGAAGGTATGGTGATCGGCCTCGGCACCGGGTCTACCGCCGCTTATGCGATCAAAGCCCTTGGCGAGCGGGTTGCGGAGGGCCTGCAGATCCAGGCCATCTCAACTTCCGAGGCCTCCACCCAGCTGGCCACGCAGCTGGGCATCGCGATGAAGTCGTTCGAAGATGAAACGGTCCTCGATCTTACGATCGACGGAGCCGACGAGGTCGACCCGAACCTGAACCTGATCAAGGGCCTCGGCGGCGCTCTCCTGCGCGAGAAGATCGTCGCCGCGGCGACCACTCTACAGATCATCATCGTCGATACCTCGAAGCTGGTGAACCGGCTGGGAACCCGATCGCCGCTCCCGGTGGAGGTTGTGCCGTTCGGTTGGCCGCTTGCCCAGCGCCATCTGATAGAGCAGGACCTCCGCGCCGAGTTGCGCAAGGAGGCTGGCGGCGACGAGCCGATCGTGACCGACAACGGCAATTTCATTCTCGATTGCCACTTCCCAGACGGCATCGACGACGCCGCCGGGACCGAGCGCCGGATCAACGCGGTCCCGAGCGTCGTCGAGAACGGGCTCTTCGTTGGCCTTACCGACCTGGTCATCGTCGCCGAGGAAAGCGGCAACTGCCGCATTATCGAGCGCACCTAACCCGGAAACTGAGACAACATGGATTCGCAGGAGCAGAAACAGCCCCGCCGCCGGTTCATGGTAAAGGCCGGCCTGGCCGTGGGCGCCGCGGCGGTCGCCGGCGGCTGCGGCCGGGCCGAGCAGCCCGCCCCGGCCGGCGTCGTCCGAAAATCACGCCAGTACGAGTGGAAGATGGTCACCTCCTGGCCGAAGAACTTCCCCGGCCTGGGCACTGGTGCCAACCACCTGGCAGCAACGCTGGAATCGATTTCGGGCGGGCGCCTCAAGGTCAAGGTCTACGGCGCCGGCGAGCTGGTCCCAGCCCTGGGCGTCTTCGACGCCGTCAGCCGGGGCACGGCCGAACTCGGGCACAGCGCGGCGTACTACTGGAAGGGCAAACATGAGGCTTCTCAATTCTTTGCCGCGGTTCCCTTCGGCCTGACCGCAACCGAGATGAACGGCTGGCTGCGTTACGGCGGCGGCCAGGAGCTGTGGGACGAGCTCTACGGCCGCTTCGACCTCAAACCGTTCTCCGCCGGCAATACCGGCGTGCAGATGGGGGGCTGGTTCAACCGGGAGATCGGCAGCACCACCGACTTCCGCGGCCTCAAGATGCGCATGCCAGGTCTGGGCGGCGAAGTGCTCACACGGCTCGGCGCGGCCATCTCCAACATCCCCGGCGGCGAGATCTTCCAGGCGTTGAAGACCGGTGTGATCGACGCTACCGAGTGGGCGGGCCCGTACAACGACCTGGCCTTCGGGTTCCACCAGGCCGCCCGCCTCTACTACTGGCCGGGATGGCACGAGCCGGGCACGACGATCGAAGCCATGGTCAACAAACAGGCCTTCGAGACGCTGCCGGCCGATCTCCAAGAGGTGGTCCGGCGCGGCTGTCAGGCCGCCACCGACGACATGCTGTCCGACTTCGCGGCCCGCAACAACAATGCATTGCAAACCCTGGTCGGCACTCACGGGGTCAAGCTGCGGCAGTTTCCTGAGGAGGTCCTCAAAGCCCTCGGAGAGACCTCGCGCGAGGTCGTGGCCGAGATCGCCGACAAGGACCCGTTCTCGCGACGCGTATACGACTCGTTTGCCAACTTCCGCCGCGAGTCCAATGCCTACACCTCTATATCCGAACAGGCCTACACCCTCGCCCGCGCCCTAACCTCCAGCTGAGCGCGATGGACCGCCTCAACCGCCTGCTCGGCAGGTCCGTTCCGTGGCTGGTCCTGGCGATGGTGGCGGTCACCTTCACCATCGTCCTTTTCCGCTATGTGTTCGGCCGCAGCTGGGTCTGGATGCAGGAGACGGTGGTCTATCTGCACGCCTTCCTGTTCCTGCTCGCCGCCGGCTACGCGCTGTGGCGGGACGTGCAGGTCCGCGTCGACCTGTTCTACCGGCCCATGACACCACGTCGCCGCGCCGGCGTCAACCTGGCGGGCGCCCTGATCCTGCTGCTACCGACCTGCATCGTGATCGGCGTGCAGTCCTGGCCCTACGTCATCGATTCCTGGCAGGTGCTGGAGGGTTCCAAAGACCCCGGCGGCCTGGACGCGGTCTTCATCCTGAAATCGGGCCTGATCCTATTCTGCCTCCTCCTCGGGCTGCAGGCACTGGCGACCGCGCGGCGCAGCCTAGCAACCCTGCTGCAAGGGAGCGGCTGAACCATGCTGCCGGCCCTGATGTTCGCCCTCACCTTCGCCGTGCTGCTCTCCGGCTTCCCGGTCGCCTTCTGTCTGTCCGGGACGGCGATTCTGTTTGCCGCCGGTGGCATCCTCACCGGACAGTTCGACGCCGCCTTCCTCGCGGCCCTCCCGGAGCGCATCTACGGCATCATGATCAACGAGACCCTGATCGCCGTGCCGCTCTTCGTTTTCATGGGCGTCGCCCTGGAACGCTCCAAGATCGCCGAAGACCTCCTGGAGACCATGGCCATACTGTTCGGCGGCCTGCGCGGCGGCCTCGGCATCTCGGTCTGTCTGGTCGGCGGCCTGCTGGCAGCGTCAACCGGCATCGTCGGCGCCACAGTGGTGACCATGGGGCTGATATCGCTGCCGGCTATGATGAACCGGAGTTACTCTCCGGCGCTCTCCACCGGCATCATCTGCGCCTCCGGAACCCTCGGTCAAATCATCCCGCCGAGCATTATCCTGGTCATCCTCGGCGACGTGATTTCGTCGGCCAACCAGCAGGCCCAGCTGGCGCTGGGCAACTATTCCCCGACGTCCGTATCGGTGGGCGACCTGTTCATGGGGGCCCTGCTGCCAGGGGTGGTGCTGATGGGGCTCTACATCCTCTACATCGTGATCGCCGGCCTCTTCCAGCCCGACTCGGCTCCGGCAATTCCACGCAGCGAGCGGCCCCAGGTGATCAGCATCGATTTTGCCGGGCACCTACTGCGGGTGTTGGTACCACCGCTGATCCTCATCGTCGGCGTGCTCGGATCGATTCTGCTGGGGGTGGCAACCCCGACCGAGGCAGCGTCGGTCGGAGCGGTGGGCGCCCTAGCCCTTGCGCTGGCGAAAAGACAGTTGACCATGGAGTCGCTCAAAGAGATCATGCGCACGACCACCGAGGTCAACGCCATGGTCTTCACCATCCTCATCGGCGCCAGCGCCTTCTCCCTGGTCTTCCGGGGTTACGGTGGTGACGTGGCAGTGGAGGAATTCCTGCAGAGCACCGGGGGCAGCGTGGCCGTCTCCTTTTTGATCGTCATGGCGGCGATGTTCCTGTTGGGCTTCTTCCTCGATTTCTTCGAGATCATCTTCGTTGTTGTGCCCATTGTGGGTCCCATCCTCATCAAGCTGGGCCTCGACCCGATCTGGCTGGGAGTGATGATCGCGATGAACCTGCAGACCTCCTTCCTCACGCCCCCGTTCGGCTTCTCGCTCTTCTATCTTCGCGGGGTAGCCCCCGACAGCATCAGGACGCAGGAAATCTACCGTGGCGTCGTCCCCTTCATCCTCATCCAGCTGATCATGCTCGTCGGACTCTGGTTCATGCCGCAGCTAGCCACCCACCTGCCAGCCACGCTCCTCAAGTAGTCGCTCACGACCGAGGGACGTGGCTCCCGACGCCGCGTCGATAAACCAGCTCGCCGCCGAGGTAACCGGTCCACCAGAGCAAGCCGCTGCAGGCCGGGGCAACACCAATCCAGAGCTTGACGATCCAATCGTCAAACCGCCAGCTCCGCTCAGCGGAAACCGCCCGAAGCGAGTCACGGGCAGGAGACCCTAAAGCCCGGTTCCCAGGTCTTATTAGCGTTCGCTCTCGGCGGCCACCAACCCCTCGGGTGGACAGCGGCGGCCGCATTGCCGATCGCCAGCGCAGCCAGGGAGGCCGCAGTTCCCATCACCAACAGGAGGAAAGCCGGACCGTGCCAGTGGCGCTGACCGGAGGTGATGGCGAACCGGTCCACGGCGGGGCCAAGCCGCACCAGGACCAGCGGAAAATGAACGAGGAAGGGGTGCAGATCCATGTGCCTGTCACTGCCTCGCGCGGAGGCGGGGCGCTTGCCGCTGCAAGATAGCGGGCGCTCCGCCGGGCAACAATTTGACACTCCTCCACAGCGGCCCTATCATCACGCCCGCAGCGGCCGCCTCAACGGTGCCCTCCGCCACGCCCTACTGACGTTCCGGGCACGCCGGGGCCGACGCGCTTCCCCCACAGGAATCGACCCCAGCCTCGCCGACGGACGACCGAAATGCCTACCCAACTGGCCCTGCACATCCAGCAGACTCCGCTGCACGACACCCACGAGCACCTGCAGCGCGAGCCAAACTGGCTCGACCAGGGGCCGGACTTCCTCCAGGACGTCTTCGGCAACTACTCCCCGCACGACCTGGTCTCGGCCGGGGCCTCCCCCGAGGCAGTGCAGCGCGCCGTCGATCCTGGCGACCCGGATCTCGCCGCCCGCTTCGACGGCATCCGCGAGGCGTGGGAAGCGATCCAACTCACCGGTTACGGCGAGGCCAACCGTATTCTCGTTGAGCAGGTCTACGGTCTCGAGGGGTGGTCGGCGGCCGACCTGGAAAAAGCGCAGGCGCGACTGCGCGAATGGCGTCAGCCGGGGGGGCGACTTCGCCTCCTGCGCGACGTGGGGAATCTCGATCACGTGCAGATCGACGATTTCCGGCGCGAGTGCGACCCGGATGACTCCGGTCTCGAGTTCTTCCTCTACGATCTGTCGTGGGCGCAGTTCTGCAGCGGCCAGCCGGACTTCGCAGCGCTGGAGACGGAAACCGGCATCGCTGTGACCACCCTGGCCGACCTCGACGAGGCTATGGTGGCGACCTTCGCCCGCCACGGCGGGTGCGCCGTCGCCGTCAAGGCACAGCATGCCTACAACCGCACCCTGGCATGGCGAGAGAGAGCGCCACACGACGTGGCCATCGCGCTCCAGGATACCTTGCGCCTCGGCGCGGAGGTCTCCGAAGAGACGCGGCTCTGCCTGGGCGACTGGTGCTGGGCCCGGGGCGTCGAGCTGGCCACCGAGCACAACCTGCCATTCAAGATCCACACCGGCTACTACGCCGGCAACGATCGCATGCCGATCGACTTCATCAAGGGCGGTAACCTCTGCCCACTGCTGGCGCGGTATCCGGACTGCCGGTTCGTCCTGATGCATATCGCCTACCCCTACTGCGATGAACTGGTGGCGCTGGCCAAGCACTACCGCAACGTCTGGGTCGATCTCTGCTGGGCCTGGTCCATCGACCCGTTCAGCGCCCGCGAGTTCGTGCGCCGCTTCATCCACGCCGCGCCGATCAACAAGCTCTTTGCCTTCGGCGGCGACACCGGCTGGCCCACCAGCGCGGTCGCCTACGCCATCCAGGCGCGCAACTGGCTCGACCGCGCCCTGCAGGCCGAGGTGGACGAAGGCCTGCTGACCGAACGTCAGGCCATGGACGTGGCGACCCGCCTCATGAGCCTGAATCAGGAGAATTGCTTCGATCTCGCCGGAACCCGCGCCAACATCGTGGCCGCCGGCGCGGCCTGAGCAACCACAACCGAGAGTGGAACCATGACCGATCTGACCCACATCAGCAGTAGCATCACCCAAGGGCCGGCCCGAGCCGGCGCCCGCTCCATGCTCAAGGCGGCCGGCTTCGACGCCGAGGCGCTCAGGAAGCCACTGGTCGGCATCGCCAACACCTGGACCGAAATCGGTCCCTGCAACTACAACCTGCGGCGGCTTGCCGAGAAGGTGAAGGAGGGGGTGCGACAGGCGGGCGGCACGCCAATGGAATTCAATACAATCGTGATCTCGGACGGCATCACGATGGGGACCGAGGGCATGAAGACCTCGCTCAT
>CAYWBJ010000402.1:0-8467 GCA_964456165.1 uncultured Gemmatimonadaceae bacterium
TCGTAGTAGTTGCGAGCGATAGCGGCCGTGTCGGTCTGGCGCCAAGCCTGGCGATCGACAAGGGGTTCCGACACGCCAACAAGGCGCACAGCCAATCCCAGCGCCAGGACCAGCCACAGCCACAGATCCGCTGTCGGTGGCCGGTCACTTGTCATCTGCATTGCCCTGGGAACGCTCTGCTTACTGTGATCCCCTTTCCCCTATTGCTTCTTCCCCATCCAGAAACCCCGGCGGTCTCAGTCGCTCATCTGCTCCACCACCTTGGGGCGCTTCGCCATGTAGAGTTCGCGCTCGAAGTGAAAACTGATGTCGGCCGTTTCGATCGGCGCGTCGCGGAAATCGAAGCGCAGGGCCAGGTCGGCAATTTGCACCTCGAAGCTGTCCACATCGGGGTGCAACGGCGGGAACACCAGGTAGCCGGTGGCCTCCTGGCCGCTGAACACGAAGTTTTCCGGCGAGAACATCGTTCTCGTCAGGATGTCCTTCCGTTCCTCGTAGTTGAGGTACAGATTCCCCGCATTGGCCCACGAGTAGGTCAGGTAGTACTCGTTCATCGCCGGAAACGACAACGCAGGGTATTTGCGGCCGTTGCCGGCTACCAGCGTGACGTCCTCCGGCTTCACCAGCACCTTCGGAAACTCGTAGTTCTTCACGTTCAGGTTGAAGACCGTGAAGCGCTGCGTCGCCCACTCCTGTTCCGGCGGATTCCAGCCACCGTAGGTGTAGGGATTGACGCTGCCCTCGTACGGGTTCTGATAGAATCCCTCCGAGTCGGGGTCATACGAAGCCAGTTGGCGATTGAGGATCTCGTCAGTCAGCGGCCGCAGGTTGACCTCGAGGCGACCGCGCTTGTACGTGACGCTGCGGTCGTCACCCACCGAGATGTTCTCGCCTGCCTGCTCCGTCTTCGGCAGCACCGGTCCAGCGAAGTGCCGCAGCCCGAATTTCGAACTGCAACCCAGCAGCGGCAGCGCAGCGAGCGCTATCAATACGACAGTATCAAGGGTCTTCTTCATGAGTATACTCCCCAGACGTTCGGAAGTGGCTATTCGTCACCGGTGGCGGCGAAGATGCGCATGAAGGCGATCGTTTCGCTCAGCGGATCTTCGATCCCTTTGATCTTCTTCCGTTCGCGAGAGAATCCTGCGTTCAGTGTGATGTTGTAACCTACGTAGGCCGAGGTGTTCGAGAATACGGCGGCGAGGACGAGGCTGTCGAAGTCCTCTTCTTCACCGGCCTGCACCGTCTTCTTCAGGTTGTTGAAGTTGCTGAACTCTAACCCGACGTCCACCCACGTCTGCGTCAGCAGGCTGTAGCGGGTGATCAGGAACAGCGTCTCCTCGCGGTCGCGGGAGGATCGCAGCTCCTTGCTCGAGGGCGACAGGTTCCTGAACGTGCTTTTGATCTTCGGCGATAGCGTCAGTGATTCGCTGAGGTAGAAGGTGTAGTCGGCCTTGTTGATCAGACCGAGAAACGACCGGTTGTCCTTCTCCTCGGCCTGCTCGTCCTGCTGCCAGTAGTGGTCGTACTTGGCCTTCGACGTGAAGCTGAAGTTCTCCATACCCGAGTACTTCAGGTGCGCGTAAATGCTGTTTATCCAGGTGTCCTGCGCGTCCAACGGGTCGTTGAACGGGGTCGTGCCGTCGGGCTCGACCCACAGTAGTCGGTCCTCGATCACGTTGTCCTTCGAGCGCTTCAGGTACTCGAATATCGCGACCTGGATGCCCGGGAGATCCCACTCCGAGGTCAACAGGCCGTAGGTCGTCTTGTTCTTGCGGCCACTGCTGATCTCCCGCTCGCGCACCCGGCCATAGGTGAAGTTCGTGCCGGGCATCAGTGCCGTACCGATATAGGCATTATAGCCGGAGCGATCTCGATCGTACGGCAGGTCGGCCACCAGGTCGTCCTCGAAGCGATCGATGATAGTGTTGTTGTTCATGTCCGTGCCGAAGAGGAACTCGGGCGCGTCGACCGCGTAGCGCAGGAACGCTTCGGCGTAGTCGGGCTTGATGTTGCCGTTCTGGTTGAAATCGGGTCGGAAATCGTTATTCTCGTCCAAGCCTGGGAAGACCGCCCTGTCGCCACCCGAGGTCGCCGCCAGCTCCTGGAACAGGACGTTGGCGCCTCCTTGATCCTGGCGTACCCAGTCGGGCGTCTGGTCCTGATCGTCGTTGTCGTCCACGAACTCGAACAGGTGTCGAAAGGTCCGGTCGTAGTCGATGTTGCCCGTCCCATCGGCCATCCACGCTGCGGTGCTGTAGTCGGGCTCGATGTAGAAGGTCTCGCCGTATCCGAAGAACGGATAGTTGACGTATGAGGCGGTCAGGTAGAAGGCCTGCGACGTCTCCTTGATAACCGGCAGCTTGCGCCAGTTCTGGTTGGGGAAGCGGGTGAACCGGCGGTTCACCACGTATTCGGTCGCCAAGTCGAACCCGAGGATATTGGTGACGTTGAAGTCGACGCCAATCACCTCGTTCGCGGTCGGAAGGCCGTACGCAAAGCGGAGGAAACGCTGGTTGGAACCGTCGGTAGTGTTATCCTCGGCCTGGGCAACCGGAAGGAAGACCGGCCCGCCAAGGGAGTTGACCTGCTTGTTCGAGGTGACTTCCACACGATAGTCGTTGGCCAGAATCAGCTCGAACTCGATCTTTTTGGCATCGCGAAACGAAGACGTTTCCAGAGTCGGCTGGAAGTCATTGCGAATGTCGTAGGTTAGCAGGATCTCATCGGTGCCACGCGCCTTGAGCACGCCCTCCTCCTGGATGCCCCCCTCGATGAGCGGCCGGATGTTGCCCTGGACGACCCCGTCGATCAGGATCCGCTCGAGGAACATGACCGCGCCTGACTGGGGCGACTCAGGCGAGTCGTCGGAGATGCGGATCACTACCTCTTCGACGTTGCCCTGGTTCTGCGGGCGGGTCAGAATACCCTTGAGCGAGTTGTCGTCGAGACTCAGCTCGTTGTCGGCGTGGTGAGCGTTCACCCAGGTGAGGCCGAGCCGGCCGAAATCGCCTACCTGGGCGACGCCTCGAGCGCCCAGGACTCTCGTCGAGTTGAGAGCCGTAGTCGGACCGGACAGCTGCGTAATTGCAGCTGATCCCGGAGAGCTGACACGTGACCCCAGCAGGGTGATGCCGTATTTGTCGGTCAGGAAATCCCACTGCACGCCGTTGAACGCCGGTTTCGAGAAAGTCAACGGCGTCAGCGTGGTGCGAAGCGCCGAACCTATCGTCACGGCGGTAGAAAACTGGCCTTTGCTGGCCTGCGACACGATGACGTTCGAAAACCAGGAATTGAACCGCGGGCTCTTGAAGATCGTGCTGCCGAATGCCTGCGGGTTATTCTCGGTCCAGTCGTAGATCTCCCAGCCGCGGGCGATATAGTTGCCCAACGGGTCATACAGACGCTCGCCGTTGAGCAGCGTCCCGACATAGCGTTGATAGGGTTCCCGCGCGTAGTTGCTATACTCCCATCCGCGCCAGCGGTACTCGTAGTAAAGGTTCTGCGGCAGGTACCACTTCCGCACCACCGGCACCATCGCGCCCGGATGGATGCGGGCGCCACTGATCCCCGGCGGGGCGATATCGCGGTACGGGTTGGGCAGCTGAGCTGGTGATGACGTAATCCAGAGCAGGGCGCTGCCGAGCAGCAACAGCCCGAATTTATCCCATCCCTTGCTGAGCATCTGTATTCCTCTCGGTTGTGAAGCCTTCCAAACCCCGGCCGGTCTAATAGGCCAGTCCTACTGTTCGAACTACCTGCTGCTCATTCTTCTGCGTGTCGAGATCGATGCGGTAGAGGTAGAGTCCGGGCGGCACCGCACCCCCAGACTGGCTCTGGCCGGTCCAGGTGTAGACCAGGCGCCCATCCGGGCTCCGCTCGCCGTTCAGGAGGGCGATCCTGGTGCCGTCGAGTGCATACACACCAACTTCCGGCTCGACCCCGACGTTGAGGATGCGCATGCGAATCTCGCCCTGGTCGCCGACCTGATCGCCATTCGGCGTTACCACCCGCGGATAAACTTCGACGTCGTCGATGAGTTCGGTCGGTACGGTCGGCAGGAAGACCTGGGTGGCGCGCGGCACACGGTCGGTGGCAGCGATCTGCTGCCATAGCGTGGGCTGCTCCTGCTCCCCGACGAAAGCGTTGAAGACCGTCGGATTTTGGCTTATCTGCACGCGCAAGTCGACTTCCACGGTATCCTGGGCTTCGGTAATCGGCTCAGCCAGCAGGACAACGAGAGAGTCGGAGGTGGTCTTCTCCACGGTGAAGTCGTCGCGCGCGGCGCCACCAACGCGGACGGCGAGGCTCGCCTCGTCGACACGCGACGGCGTTCTGAAGAGAAGCCGATCAAAGGAGGCCGGCTCCTTGAAGTCACCCCACAGCTTGTATGTGAAGGTCGTCGGCACAGCTACTTTTGCCTGCTTCGGTGAAACTTCCGCTTCGACTCCGCGGATGATTGCGTCGATGAACTCCACGTCGAGGCTGCGCACCGTCGGCGCCAGTAAGGGCTCGTCCGCAGAGAGAATCAACTGGACCTGCAGGAAACGGCGTGGGCTGGGCGACAGGAACCGATCATCGGCCGTGTACGGGATGCTCCAGGGACTCCAGTCGTCGCCGGCGACGATGCTGGTGTCGGGATCGCCCCGCAGATACTTGTTAAGTTTGAGCCAGGCGGCCTCGTCCTCCAACTCCTCACCGGACAGGCTGTAGTAGGTGATGGCGTCGGTGAGTTCGAAGCCTGTCCGCGTGCGCACTTCCAGTTGAGTTCCATCCGGCTGGATGGCGTCCCAGGAGATGCCGAGGATCTGCTTGGCGCGCTCGTCGCCGGCGAAGTCGCCCAGATCGATGAAGTCGGACTCGATCTCCACCTTGGCGACGTGACCCGTCGGGATAACGACAAGTTCGGACATGTCGCCGTTGCTGTAACCGGTCCGACCGCTGATCCCGTAGATGGCGGCGATGTACCGCATCGCCACCGGCGATCCCATGATGTACTGGATATCCGACTTATATGCCTCATCGTCGTCGCGGTGCACCTCTTCGTAATCCAGGTCGGCAGCCGTCGTCCGCCCGCGTGCCGTACTACCCAGGCCCGTCAGCTTCAAACTGCCATCGGAGGACATCAGCCGATGGTCGTTGATGCGGGTGACTGAAAACCCCTGCCGAACCTGGCCGCTTGTGTTGGCACCCAACTGCATGAGCCGCTCAACCCATACGAAAGCACCCAGGTCCAGAATCCAGACCGTCGGTTCCTCGGCTGTGCCGTGGACAGACCAGGTCGTGTTGAAATCGGCATCGATGAGCGAATTACCGCGCCCGGTGGTCTCGATGATCTCGCCACCCCGATCGAGCGTTCCCAGAACGAAGTTGGAGCCGAACGTATAGGCCTCGAGCTCCGCCAACGCCGCGCTTTCGGTCTTGCTATCCACGCGAATCCGGATGTATTGGATCGAGCGGTAGTCCGTGGCGAAGTCGGCGGTTGAACCCACCGGCTCGAACAGAACAGTCGAGCCGACGTCTGGCAGGGGACTCAGGTTGAGCTCGACGACCGTCTGGTCATTGTAACGAGTCGTGCCGCCCAGCACCTCGTAGGTGAACAGGTCGACCGAGAATTGCCGGCGCAGGCCGTCAGCCCCCATCACGCGAAACTCGCGCAGAGGTCGCGCCCCGACCGTGTCGGGGAACACGAGCCTGATCTGCGTGACCGGCAACGTCCGGCCCAGATTCAGCTCGATCCACCAGTCGTCGACATCGGCGTCCGGATCCGGTTTCCAGTAGGTGTTTGGGTCACCGTCGATGATATTGTCAGCAGCGACACCCGGCTCGTTCGCGGTGGAGCCGACCCGCCAGATCCCTCCCCGCCCCTCCACGTCCTTGGCGAGCACGTGGACGAACTCGGCGGCGTCGCTGGCCGCGTTGATGTTGTTCTCGAACTTGGCCGGCGTCAGCGAACCATCCGGGTTGAACGTGATCGTCCCCGGCGGGATGGACCACTGCTCCCACTGGCTGCGCTGGTCCAGCCGGTAGATCTGCGTCTCCTGAGCAGGCAAATCCATGGCCGTCGCCAGGACCAGGGTCGCAGTCGCGAGACCTATCGCGACCGCGGGGTATGTCTTGAGCATCTGACTCCTCGCTGTAATCATCGTCGCTCGGTCAGTACGCCACCGCGACCGTTCGGGGCTGCACCTGGTCGTCCCGGTTGATCTCGACTGCCACCTTGACTACGTAAATGCCGGGGGGCACTAGCTGGCCGGAATTCGTCCGCCCGTCCCAAATCGCGCGATAAACGCCCCGTCCCCTCGTTTCCTCGAAAGCGTAGACCCGACGTCCGGAGAGATCGAAGACCTCGACCGTATTCGGTACTTCCTCGAGCAGTTGCAGGATGTCGAAGTTCATTATCAACCCGTCGTTGCTGCCGTCGCCGTTCGGGGTAATTACCTCCGCCGCGAACTCGACCGGAGTGAGCACCTTGCGGCGCGTCTCTGACGAGGTCAGGACTTGTAGCCCATCCGTGGTGACCTGTTGATTGGCGTTGGCCGCAATCACCGGCTGCGCCAACTCGTCGCTCTGGGTGTCGAAAACGCGCCCGTTGAAGAAGGTAGACTGCACTAGCAACCGGGTCTCGAACTCGACGCGCAGCGAGGTCGCCCTGGTCACGCGGTCGGAGGAGAAGAACAGCGTCAGCCCGGTGTCTTCCGCGATCACCCTGTCCGGCTCGACCGGGGAGAGAGCGTCTTCGCTAGCACCCATGAGTAACTGCTTGAACTCTGGCCTGGTCGGCGTCTCGATGTGCAGTGCGTCGAAGCCGTTGTCGCCGAAGCGAACGTCGGCGCGCAGGTCGTAGAAGAAGGACGAAGTCTCTCCGGCGGGTACCACGGGAAACCCTTCTTCCGGCTCCGGGTCATCCACCACTGAGATTTCGCCGACCAGCCCGTCAGCCAGCGGCGGGTTGGCGATCTCGAGGTTCAGGTCGCTGATGCGGATGCCATCCAGAATCGAGCCGCTCGTCATCGTGATCCGGAACTGCACGAACTGCCGCGGCGAGGGCAGGTCAACCAGTTGTCCGGTTTCGTGAAACGGGGAGGACCACCGGCTCCAGTTCACCTGGTCGTCCTCGATGCGCCCTTGGACGTCCTTGGCTAGGCTGTTGTATTCGGCCTCGGTCACGACGCTGTCCTGGTTCAGGTAGACGTTGGTGATCTGGTGGTAGACGCGCGGACTGTCGTCGATGCCCGACCGCATCAGGACGACGATACCAGCCTCGGCCTCAGGCTCCACCTCCAGCTCGCCGTCGATGACCCGCAGTTTCTCGGCCAAGAACGTCAGCCGACCGAAGTTGGACGGCTCGCCGAGGTCGATGACCTGCGACTGGTACTCGCCGCGGGGCACGAAGCCCTGTCCGTACAGCTCGATTTCGGCCAACTCGAACGGATTGGTAGCAGTCACCCGCAGCATGATGTAGCGAACGAAATCAAGCTCGAAATCGACGACCGAGACACTGTCTCTCGAGAACTCCACCTTCTTGATCGGGTCACCGTAGATCGGCTGACCGTTGGTGCCGAAGGTCAATCCGTCGTTGACGTAAAGCTCGTAGCCGCGGATGTAGTATTCCCAGAGGGAAATTCCACTCACATCGACCAGGGTCGGATCGTCGACGCCACGCGGATAGAACTTAACCTGATTCAGCGGCGTCCGGCTGCCGAGGTCGAGATAAATTCGCTTGCCGCGCTGACTGGCGCCGAAGACCTTGAAGCGGCCCTCCGTCGAGGTCGTTGGGTCACCGTCGATGATTGGAATGTCTGTTTTCTTGAGGGGATAGTTGTTCCAGATGTGGGCGACAGAGCGCTCGATATCCCAGCCCTCGCGCGGGATACCATCTACCCAAGTAATACCCGACTGAGTCACATTCTCCCCGGGACTGAACGCCCTCAGCTGCACCGTGTTCTGGTCGATATCAACCGCCGCAAAGGACTCCTTCTCAGTGTCCCAATTTCGGCCGCCGTCGACGATGCGCCACCTTCCCACCTCGGCGCCGGCGCCGCTCCGGAACAGCGCGGAAATGAGGATCAGGCATGTCAATGACATGATGGCCATCGGCTATTCTCCGGGGTACTTCTAAATGGGAGGCATGAGCATCCGTGGGCCCGTGGTCTCGGGGCCGCGATCAGCGGACGCAGAAGGCGTGCGTGGTGGTGGGATCGCATGAAAGTTATTCAGATCGATAATCGTTGTCAATAAAATGTTTTCTCCATAATTTTCAATAACTTACAACAGTCATCCATCCAGTCGGTAGCCGGCGGCCACCACGCCCTCACACACACCGCCCGTTATCCCCGCGTTCCTCATCCAAGGGATCAAAAAAAGGGGGGCGGAGTAACTCCGCCCCCCCGAGACTTCTGCAGCAACCAACTGTAGCCAGTTAGTAACTGATGTGACTCTTGAAGCGGACCCAGGAGCTGTTCTC
>CAYWBJ010000403.1:0-5819 GCA_964456165.1 uncultured Gemmatimonadaceae bacterium
TATCCCTTCGTCCTCGGCGCCTCACGCAAATCCCACTACAGCGGTTTCGAGCTGCGGATGGGGCCGCCGTTCGTCGGTTCGGGCGACCCGGCAGAGGGCGCCCTCCATCGCAGCAGCGAGGGGCTGGCGGGGCACGAGGCCACCATGGGTGCGCGCGCCCGGTGGGTCAGCGCCGCGGGTCGGCGCAGCGGCGCCGTGGTGATGATGGATCACCCTGACAATCCCCGTCATCCGGTGACCTGGTTCACGCGCTTCAACCTGCTAGGGGCTGGCTTGCTGATGCCGGGCGATCTGACGCTGGAGGCCGGCGCGCTGGAGCTCAAGTACGGCTTCGCCATCCTCGATGCCGCTCCCGGTCACGCGCAGACGGAGGAGCTGTACCAGGAGTTCATTGCGGCCTGAAACAACTGGGAGCCGGGCAGCTGTCGGTTCCGTTTCCGGCGGCCTGAAAGGCAGGCTCATCTAAAGGGGGTGCGGGGCCCCCGGATCGCCTTGACATGCTCGTCGCAGGTGGGCTATTTTATCGCCATCCGAATACCGATATCTCGCCAAATCCAACGCTACACCCGAGCTTTCCGGCCGTCGTCTTACGCAACGGCCGTATTGCTTGCAACCGGAGGGGGTGTCCCTTGAAAGACTTCGAATACACCGATCCTCAGAGCCTCCGTGAGGCCGTTTCCTTGCTGTCGGAGAAGGGAAACGGCGCACGTGTCCTGGCAGGGGGAACGGACCTCATCGTGCAGATGAGGGTCAAGCGCATGCAGCCGGAACGGGTCGTCGATGTCAAGAACGTCCCAGAGGTCAACGAGCTTTCCTACGGTCCGCGCAAAGGACTCACCATCGGCGCTGCGGTACCGTGTCATCGCATCTATAACGACCCGGAGGTGATCGCGCGTTATCCCGGCCTCACCGACTCGGCCTCCATCATCGGCGGCATTCAGATCCAGGGTCGTGCCAGCATTGGCGGCAACCTGTGCAATGCCTCGCCGAGCGCCGATACGATCCCCACCCTGATCGCCTACGGTGCCACCTGTGAAATCGCCGGTCTCAACGGCAAGCGTCAGGTCGCCGTCGAGGACTTCTGCACTGCGCCCGGCCAGAACGTGCTAGAGCCGGGCGAGCTGCTGGTCGCCCTGCAGATCCCGCCGGTGCGCAAGAACACCGGGGCTCACTATCTCCGCTTCATCCCGCGTAACGAGATGGACATCGCGGTGGTTGGGGCTGGCGCCTGGGTCGAGCTGGGCAACCGCGGCACTGAGTTCCGCGCTGCCCGCATCGCGCTGGCGGCGGTAGCGCCGACCCCGCTCTACGCCCGCGACGCCGGCGAACTGCTCGTGGGCCAAAAGGTCAGCGATGAGGCGATCGCTGCGGCCGCCGAGGCGGCGAAGGGCGTCGCCAAGCCGATCTCCGACATGCGCGGCACGGCCGAGTTCCGCGTTCACTTGGTCGGCGTTCTGACCAAAAGGGCGCTCAACGGCGCGGTTGCCCGCGCCAAAGGCAAGTTCGTCGCCAACGCAGTGCAGAAAGCTGCGGGTTAGAGGCCGGTCTGGATCGTGCTGAGACAGCCGGCAAGACAACAACAAACGACAATGCGGAGCAGATAGAGCGATGGCGAAAGTTCACGTTCAGACCAAGATCAACGGCGAGGAGGTCGAGTTCCTCTGCGAGCCACGGCAGAGCCTACTCGAGGTCCTGCGCGAAGAGCTGGGATTCACCGGCACCAAGGAGGGCTGCAACGATGGCAACTGTGGCGCCTGCAGTGTCACCGTCGACGGCGTTCTGGTGGATTCCTGCCTGGTCCTTGCCGTCGAGACCGACGGCCAGGAGGTCAGCACCGTCGAGGGACTCGCTACGGCCGAGGGGCTGCATCCACTGCAGCAGAAGTTCCTCGAGCACGCCAGCCTGCAGTGCGGCATCTGCACGCCGGGTTTCCTCGTGGCGGCCAAGTCGCTGCTGGACAAGAACCCCGACCCGAGCGAGCACGAGGTGCGCCACTGGTTGGCCGGCAACCTCTGCCGCTGTACCGGCTACGACAAGATCGTCCGCGCTGTACTCGACGCCGCCAAGGCCGTTTAAAGGCGAAGACGCAAACTTAGGAGAAGGGTCATGTCCAACGGCAACGGCAACTACAAAGTCATCGGCACCCGTCCCATCCGTCACGACGGTAACGACAAGGTGACCGGCCGGGCCATCTACGGCGGCGATACCCGCCTCCCCGGCATGTTGTACGGCCAGGTTCTGCGCAGCCCCCACGCTCACGCCCGCATCGTCTCGATCGACACGAGCAAGGCCGAGGTGCTCGAGGGCGTGCGCGCTGTCATTTCCGGTCGCGACTTTCCCCCCTGCGACAGCAGCGAGATCGTCGACCTGGGCGAGGGGCCGCAGGTGCTGAAGTATCTCCGGGACAACGTGATGGCCACTGACAAGGCCCTGTACCGCGGCCACGCTGTGGCTGCCGTGGCCGCCACCAGCCCCCACATCGCCGACGAAGCGCTGGACCTGATCGAGGTCGAGTACGAGCCCCTGAACGCGGTGTTGACGGTGCACGATGCGATGAAAGAGGATGCACCGCTGGTCATCGAAGGGAACACCACGACTGAGATGGGGGAGGACACCGGTCGGAAGAGCAACATCACGGTGCACTCGCGCTACGACCTGGGCGACCCGGACAAGGCATTCGCCGAAGCCCACGTGGTGGTCGATCGCGAAGTGGAAACGGCCACCGTGCATCAGGGTTACATCGAGCCCCACAACGCCACCGTGGTGTGGAACACGGACGGCAACATCACTTGCTACACCAGCACCCAGGGAGCGTTTGTCGTGCAGCGCCAGATGGGCGCCGTGCTCGGTGTGCCGTTCTCCAAGATCAAGGTAGTGCCCCAGGAGATCGGCGGCGGCTTTGGCGGCAAGATCCCGGTATACCTCGAGCCGCCCGCAGCACTGCTGGCGCACAAAACGGGGCAGCCGGTCAAGATCGTGATGACGCGCAAGGACGTCTTCGAGGGGACCGGACCGACATCTGGTTCGTACGTGCGGGTCAAGATGGGCGTCGACAGAGAGGGCAAGCTGGTCGCCGCCGACGCCTACCTGGCCTTCGAGTCCGGCGCCTACCCCGGCGGCCTGATGGCCTGCGGGGTTATGTGCGTCTTCAGCTGCTACAATATCCCGAACGGCACCATCGACGGCTACGACGTTCTGGTCAACAAGCCGCGCAGCTTTGCCTACCGGGCTCCCCTGTCGACTCAGGTGGCCTACGCCACCGAGACCGTGATGGACGAGATCGCCGCGCGCCTCGACATGGACCCGATGGAACTGCGGCTCAAGAACGTCACCAGGGAGGGCGTGCGCCGCGTCGACGGCGTCGTCTATCCCCGCATCGGCTGCCAAGAGACCCTCGAGGCGATCAAGAATAGCGATCACTTCAAGACCCCGCTGGAGGGACCCAACCGCGGCCGCGGCATCGCCGTCGGCTACTGGTTCAACGTCGGCCTCAAGTCGAGCGTGACCGCCAGTGTCAACGACGACGGCACCGTCAACCTGGTCGAGGGGTCGACCGACATCGGCGGCTCCCGCACCTCAATCGCCATGCAGTTCGCCGAGGTTCTGGGCCTGGCCGCCGAGGACATCAATCCCCAGGTGGGAGATACCAGCGCCATCGGCTACACCGACGTGACCGGCGGCAGTCGAACCACCTATGCCACCGGCTGGGCGGCCTACGAAGCGGCCAATGACGTCAAGGCCCAGATGAGCGAACGGGCCGCCAAACTCTGGGAGGTCGCCTCCGACCAGGTCGAGTTCGACGACGGCGTCTTCAAGTCGGGTGAGAACAGCATTGCCTTCAAGGAACTGGCCGGCAAGCTGGGCGGCACGGGCGGTCCGGTCATCGGTCGCGCCAGCGTGGACCCGGATTCGGGCGTCGGCGGATCTTTCGCCGCCAACTGCGTCGACGTAGAAGTCGATCCGGAGACCGGTAAGGTGACGATTCTGCGCTTCACCGTCGCCCAGGACGCCGGCAAGGCCATTCATCCCAGTTACGTCGAGGGACAGATGCAGGGCGGTTCAGTGCAGGGCATCGGTTGGGCCCTGAATGAGGAATACTTCTACAGCGACGACGGGGTGATGGCCAACTCTACCCTACTGGACTACCGCATCCCCACGTCTCTCGACCTGCCGCTGATCGAGACGGTCATCGTTGAGGTGCCCAACCCTGGACATCCGTTCGGGGTTCGCGGCGTCGGTGAAGCCAACATCGTGCCGCCGCCGGCGGCTGTCTGCAACGCGATTCAGCAGGCCGTCGGCATCAACCTCTACGAGTTGCCCATGCGTCCGGACCGCGTGGTTGCCGCCATCGAGGCCAGGCAGGAGGCCGAGCCGATGGCCGCCGGGTAGCAGGCCGGATGCCCACCGTTTGGATCCCTTCCCTCATGCAGAAGCTCACCGGCGGCGAGGGGCAGATTGAGGTGGAGGGCAGCACGGTCCGCGAGGGCATCGACAACGTCGACGCTCGCTATCCGGGCTTCAGGGACCGGGTCTGCGACAGCGACGGCATTAAGCCCAACCTGGCCGTTGCCATCGACGGCGAGGTCTCGCCGGAGGGCCTGCGGCGCAAAGTGCCGGCTGCGAGCGAGGTCCACTTTCTTCCCGCCATGGCCGGCGGGTAAGTCCAGCCGGCAATCCCGCAACATGTCAAAGACTCCGGTCGGCCATGAGGTCGGCAGGGGTCTTTCGGTAACAACATATTTTGCACTTTGGTCTCCGATAGAGTCTGATGCAGCGGATCAGGAGACTGTCGTTGTAATTTTAAATTATTGTTATTAATTAGGTTGCGCGCATCCTAACGGAAATGGCACAGCATTTGCATTATCATGGCCACGCCGGTGGCGCCCTACCACTGGAGACCACCCCGGATCACGCCCACGCTCTCTAAGGGCCTGAATTTAATGGGGATCACGGTTTACCGGAGGTCGCGGCACCAGGCGGAAAATAGCTGAGGGGAATTGACTTCTGCAATTTTTGCATTTAACTTTTCCCCCTTTTAACATATTATTTATTCTAAATTTAGCGACTTTGTCCGGAGCTCGACGAGGAGCGCGGCCGAAGTGGCAGGTGCATAAACTGCACGCCAAACGTAAGGTAAAGCTGATGGCATCTACGAACTACCAGCTGCAGAATGAAGAAGGCAACGCCCTGCGTCTCTACTTCGACGACATCGTAAACTCCACCCCGCTTTCGCGGGAACGCGAGGTCGAACTCTCCGAGCAGATCCGCAGTGGCAACATGCAGGCCCGCGACAAGCTGGTCCAGGCCAATCTGCGGTTCGTCATCGACGTGGCAAAGAACTACCAGAACCGAGGTCTGTCCCTCTCCGACCTGATCGGGGCGGGGAATCTCGGCCTGCTGACCGCCGCCGAGCGCTTCGACGGCACGAAGGGCTACAAGTTCATCTCGTACGCGGTCTGGTGGATTCGCCAATCGATCATGCAGAGCATCGCCGAGCAGGCTCGCACCGTGCGGCTGCCGCTGAACAAGCTCAGTCTGCTCAAGGACATCTCGCGCGCTTCCCGGCGTCTTGGCCAGGGCAGCGAGACCGAGCCCAACGTCGAGGAGATCGCCGAGGAGCTCAATATCGCCGCTGAAGAGGTGCTCGACACCATGCTGAGCGCCCGTTCGGTGCGTTCGCTGGACGAGTCGTTTGAGGATGACGACGACCGCAGCCTGCAGAGCATCCTCCCGGATCTGCGGCAGGAGTCGCCCGACGGAAACGTGCTCGACGAGTCCGTGCGCGCGAAGATCGACGAGCTGCTGTGTCAGCTCGACGA
>CAYWBJ010000404.1:0-16872 GCA_964456165.1 uncultured Gemmatimonadaceae bacterium
ATCATCGGTTGTGTCAAGGCGTCGGTGGCTGCTCGAGTGGCGCCACTTTCCTGATCGCCTCCTCGCTCATAGTATAGGGTATAGGTCGTATAGGTCTCGAACTCGGACACCAGAGCAGCCAGGCGATTGGAACGGAAAATGAAACTTCCGACCAGGGAAGATGCCGGCGAGATCCGGCCGGTGCGCACACTCATACTGGGCAGTATCATGTGCGCCATTCCCTCCCTCTTCGGGCCCTACAACGTCGTCGTCCGCAACGGCTCGTACCTGACGATCGACTTTACCACGGCCGCCGCCGTGGTGGTGATGTTCGCGGTCTGCCTGGTCGTCAACGGCATGCTGCGCCGCCTGGTGCCGACCCAGGCCTTTCTCTCCGGCGAGCTCTACATCGGCTATGTCATGGCGGCGATCGGCTGCTCCATCTGCACGATGGGCCTGACCTTGTATCTGATTCCGCTCATGCCGGCTGTCACCTACCTGGCATCGGCTGAGAACCAGTGGGCGATCACGGTCATTCCGCACGTGCCCGAGTGGCTGATTCCCACCGACCCCGAGGCGATTCGCGCCTTCTACGAAGGAATTCCTAAAGATGTGCCGATACCCTGGGGTGTCTGGCTGCGCCCGCTGCTGGCCTGGTTCCCGGTGCTGTTCGGCCTCTACCTGCTGACGATCGCGCTGGCGGCGCTCTTCCGCACTCAGTGGGCGGAGAGCGAGCGCCTGCCCTATCCGCTGGTCCAGCTGCCGCTGGTGATGGGTCACCAGGAGGCGGGGAGGGCAGTCAACAGCTTCTTCCGCAGCTGGATTACCTGGGCGGGTGTCGCGATTCCGTTCCTCCTCACTTCGCTCAATGGGCTGAACGGCTACTGGGAGTTTTTTCCAAAGGTCTCGCTCTTCGCCAGCATACCGATTCTGCGCGGAGCAGAGTACATCAGCATGGGGATCTCCTTTCCGATGGTCGGCTTCGCCTACCTGATAAACGCGGACGTCGCCTTGAGTCTGTGGGTCTTCCACCTGCTCGGTCTGATCGTCAAAGGCTACTTCTCGATGCTGGGCGTCACCCGCGGCATCTACCTGGACATCTACGCCCAGTCCGACGGTGGGCCGATCATGGCGTTTGTGCAGTTCGGCGCGCTGGCTGCCCTGGTGGGCAATACCGTGTGGATTGCCCGGAGCCAGCTGCGGCGGCACCTGGCACGAGCCTGGGGCCGGGGACGTCCGGCAGACGGAGAGGATGGGGGATCGCGCGCCATCGTCGTGCAATTCATCCTCGGCGCGGCGTTGATGACCGGCTGGTGCGTCGCGGTGGGCATACCCTGGTGGGCAGCGGTGACGCTCGTTCTGGGGGCGGCCGGCACCTTTCTCGGGATCACCCGCATTCTCTGCGAATCGGGGCTGGCGGCGACGCGGGCGCAGTTGATCACTGGCACCGTGGTCCGCACGTTGTACGGCACCCGCGTCCTGGGCGGGTCGGGCACCATGGGGACATTGGGTCTGTCGCAGGTGTGGATGAGCGACGTGCGCACCTTCGTGATGGCGGCGGTGGCCAACGGTTTCAAGCTTACCGAGTCGGTTCGCCGGCAGGGGGTGGTGATGACGGGTATGATCCTGGCCGTCGTGCTCGCCCTCGTGCTGTCGATCTGGGTGACGATATACACTGCCTATCAGACCGGTGCCAACAACGGCGGCGGCTGGTTCTTCTTCGGTGGACCGCGTTATGCCATCGACTTCGCCGCCCACTACATCACCAACCCCGTCGGTCTTGACGCCGGCGGCATAGGCCTCATCGCCGTGGGAGCGACGTTGATGGGCGGGCTCTACTGGCTGCGGACCCACTTCCTCGGTTTTCCCCTGCACCCGGTGGGACTTGCGCTTTCTCAGGTGATGCTCACCCGCCACATGTGGTTCAGCGTCTTCCTCGCCTGGCTCATCAAGATCGTTGCGCTGCGTTACGGGGGGCCATACCTGCTGGCCAGGATCCGACCGTTCTTCCTCGGGCTGATCCTGGGCCAGTTCATCTCCGTCGCCGTGTGGCACTTCATCCATTTCCTCACGGATGTTACCGGGCAAAACCTTTACTGGCTGTAAGCTGTCCGGACAGGTTCCAGGCGATGTCGTGGTTACGATCTCCCTGGTCCGGCTGCTGGCCTTGAGTTGCGCAATTTTCGCTCCGGTGCGGTGGCTTCAGCGCGGTGGAAGCAGCCACTACCCAGATTCTGAGTACGGAGTCAGATCCATTTCGGGGTACATCGCGGCCAGGTTGGCCAGGATCTCCCAGTCATAATAGGGGTGTCCTGGCGGCGGCCAGCCGAACAGGGACCGCACATGCGGCGTGGTCTGCTGCCAGTAGGCTTTGAACACGGCGCGCTCCGATCCGACCCAGGGGGTGGCCAGCTTGGACCAGGTGCTGTTGTCCGCCCGCGCCATCGACAGCGTCCAGAACGCCCGCTGCCGGCGCTTGTCCTCGAACGGCACGGCGCCGTGGACCAGATAGGATGAGTAGAACAGGGCGCTGCCGGCCGGCGCACTGGTGGCGATTGGAGCTGCCAGCTCCGGCAGGGTCCGGACGTCGTCTATGTTTCCCGGGTTCAGGATCGGATCGTTCGACAGGCGTCCGAACAGCTCAACTGCCTGCCGGTGGGAGCCGGGCATCACCCGCATCGCCGCACCTTCCTCTTCCACGTCGTGCAGGTAGATGACGCTGTTGACGTAGTCGAAGGCGCCGCCGCTGGGTGGCAGAAAGCTGTTGGTGAAGTGGTCCATGTGATAACCCTGCCAGGGGTGCTCGGCATGACGGGCGTCGCTGGGGCCACAACGCAGGAACAGGTGGGCGTTGCAGTAGGAAGCCGCCGATCCGAGGCATTGCTCGAAGATGTCGAGGTAGTCCTCGTCCTCGATGAGACTATCCAGGGTCGGCGCGCCGGTGGGGAACTGCGGTCGTCCGAATTCGGTTTCGCCGTAGTGGGGGACGGCGGCAGTCGACTGCGGTTCGGTCGAAGGCGCGGCGCCGGTGGCGTCGAACTCAGCGAGGTACGCAGCAAACGATTTTCCGTAGAAGATCTGTTCCGTTTCGGCCAAGGCGGCCGCCATCCTCTCCGCCGGGAACAGGCCCTCGACGAGGGTGAAGCCATCCCGCCTGAAGGCCTCCAGCTGCACCTTGCTCAACCCCATGTCTGCTCCTTCGAAGTGTCGGCGAACTGCACGTCGGATAATCCTCGAGTCAGTGCCTCGGCCACCAGATCGCGCCTTCCTCCAGCGGCCGGACGATCTGCGCTGCGATGCGCATGGCCCCCCGCGGGAGCTCGATCTCCGGCTTCACCCAGCGAGCGGCCCGCTGCCGCATCTGATCGGCGCCCACGCGCACGATCAGCGATTCCTCGTCGCCGTCAAGACGAATCACGTCGCCTTCCTCGATTAGCGCGATCGGCCCGCCCTTCCAGGCTTCGGGCTCGACGTGCACGACCAGGGTGCCGCGGGAGACACCCGACAGCCTGCCGTCCGTCACGACGGCGATGCGCGCGTCCGAACCCATGCCGCTGAGGGCGGCCGTCAGACGCAGGAGCTCGGGACAGCCGACGGAGACACCCTGGTACCGCAGCACGATGACGTCTCCGGCCGTGACCTTTCCAGCCAGCACCGCGGTGACAGCTTGGCTCTCGTGATCGAAGACGCGAGCCGGGCCTTCAAGCAGGCGCTGACCGGCGTTGAGCTTGAACACGCTGCCCAGCGGCGCGATGCTCGTGTACGCATCGGTCGACTGGCCGCCCCGTACAATGCAGAGTGACGAGCGGGACTTGACTGGCGCCTCCACCGACAGGATGACGTCGGTCTCCGGATCGCGAAACTCGGGGGCGGGCGTCTCTTCGAGCAGTGCTTCCAGCGACCGACCCGTGACGGTCAGGGCGGTCCCGTCCAGCAGCTTCTGATCGATCATGTACCACACCAGCGGCGCCAGCCCGCCGGCCCGCTCATAGAGGTCGACCATGACGTACTTGCCGTTTGGCAGCAGGTTCAGCAGAACGGGCGTGTCGGACGTCCGCCGGATGTCATCCTGTCCGAAGGGAATTCCGAAGCCCTCGGCGATCGCCGGCAGGTGGATGACCGCATTGGTGCTGCCGCCTATCGCGTGCAGCAGCGTCGCGGCGTTGGCGAAGGAGCGCGCATCGACGACATCGCCGAGCGTGCGACCGGCGTCGATCATTTCGATCAGCATGTCGGCGGCCTGTTCGCCCTCTTGGAGCTTGGCCGGCAGAATCGAGAGGTGATCCGGCGCCATAGCTGGCGTGCTCGCGCTCGTGAACACCGCCATGCCAAGGCCAGAGGAGAGCACGGCCATGGTATTCGAGGTGGCCATCACCCCGCAGCCGCCGGGTGACGGGAGCGAGTTGACCAGGATGTCATCGTGCTCCACCTGATCTATACGGCCCGCCGCGAGCATGCCGGCGGCCTCGTTCGCGGTCTCGATCTCGATCGCGCGCCCCACCGACGAGCATCCCGCGCGAATCGTGCCGCCATGCAGCAGGAGTACCGGCAGATCCTTCAGCCAGGACGCGGCGAGCATGCCGCCCGCGACCGTCTTATCGCAGCCGGTCAAGATGATCGCCGCATCGACGCAGTTTATCTCCACCTGCTGGACGATAGAGCTGGCGAAGATCTCGCGCGAGAACAGGGAGTATCCCATCGCCGACAGCCGTGGCTCATGAGAGTAGGCATGCCCCATCGAGATGGCGTCGGTGACGGCCGCCACCGGCTCGAGCGCGGCGACGATGCCGTGCTGCCTCCAGAAATACCCGGCGATCTGCTCGGCCAGGGCGCGATGGTGCAGGTTGCACAGGTTCGTCTCGCCTCCTCCGAACAGGATCATCACGTTGGGGCCGTCGTAGTCGGCTCGGTACTCGGCGGCCGGTCCGCCGCGGAACTCTGCCTTAGTCGCCTGGCGCATCCAGCCGTGCCACATGGCGGCCGGGCAACCCTTGATGTCGTGGAAGAAATCGCTTCGTTTCATGAGCAACCGAGTTCCGTAGGGTTGTGGCAGAGAGACAATATAGGGTTCCTCCTCTGTCGGAGCTAGTGCGCCGTTGCGGGCGGCGCTGGACGCGCTGCCACTTGACTGCGCCCCGATACGGTCTTAATCCCTTTAGGGGAAACCTCAGGAGGCAGAGCCCGGGAGATGAAAATTTCATGAGCGTCTACACCGACGATCAGAAGCGAAGCTGGGAGCGAGACGGCTATTTTATCGTCAAGGATGCCGTCGATCCGGCGATGGTACCGGAGCTGCGCGAGGCCGCCCGGCGCGTCAAGCAGAAAATCCGCGTCGGCGAGCTGGACATATACACCGACTGGAAGGGCGATGGCGACCCCTTTCACTTCGGAGGCCTTCTGGCTCCCAGATGCGGCGAACCGATCTTCGCCGAGTACATGGGATCCAAGCCGCTGCTCGACTACGTCTTCGCCCAGATGGGCACCGACCTGAGACTCGGTAACTGCACCATCTTCACGAATCCGCACGGCGAGCCTTTCATCTGTCCGTGGCACCGGGACGACGGTTTACGCTACGACCAGGAAGAGGAACCGGAGCTGGAGTACCTGCGCCAGCCGCGGAAGTTCTGTCGCTGGGAGCTGGCCCTGGTGGACGACTATTCCCTGCATTTGGTGCCCGGCAGTCACCGCCGCTACCGCACCGACCAGGAGCTGAGAGTGACGCAGCAGGGGCTCGACGAGGAGCTCGAGGGCGATCTGAAGGTCCACTTCAAGGCGGGCGAGACCATCTTCTTCACCGGCGACTGCCTGCACCGGGCCGTGCACGAGCCGGACTGCGAACGCCTCACCGTCTCAGCCAGCTTTCAGGTACATCACTTCGCCGAGCCGGAGGAGAGCGGCCGCATGGAGTGGATGCTGGAGGAGGGCGTTCGGGAATGGCTGCCGGAGAGCCTGCACTTCTACTACGATCGCTGGGTGGAGCACCACAGCCTCGGGAAAGGCGACTGACTCCCGAGCTGTGGCGGGGGCAGCTGCGGCGGCTCCGAGCTGAGGTGGCCGCCCGCCCGGCCTACTCGCCCATGCCGGCGGCCTCCAGCTGCTCCAGCAGGCAGGGCACCCCGAAGAACAACAGGCTGACCGATGTCGCGCTCAGCTCGACCGCGCCGCGTTTCATCGGATCGTCGCTCCAGTCCTGATCCGCGATCAGACCTCGCAGCACCTCCCTGCCGATCTCGAGGTACTGGCGGTTGCCAGTGAGCCGGTAAGCGTAGGCGAGGTGGCGGCAGATGACACCGCCGTAGCGCTGCGCGATCGCGGTCTCGGCATGTGGCCCCTCTGGAAAGCCACAGAACCAGTCGACGGCGCGCCGGTAGACCTCGGCGACGTCGGCGCGGCCGGTCATCCGGTGGAACAGCTCGATGCCGATCATCAAGTAGTGGGTTTGGTATCCCTTCTGCTCCGACAGGGGCAGCTCGCGGATGCCGGACCAGGCATCACCCCACAGCTTGCGGAATTCGTCCTCGGTAAACGGGGCTGCCGTGCCCATTTCCACTGCCAGCGTGGTACCCTCGGTGGCCATGCCGTAGGGGAGCTGGCGGGGCAGCTTGTCGGGTGTGGAGACCTGAAAGCGCTTGTGCCAGCTGCCATCCTCGTTTTGCCCGCGCGCGATGACTTCGTAGACCTCTCCAGCGCGCTGCATGAACCGCTCCTCGCCGGTGACCTCGTAGACGTAGAGCAGGCCGCGCAGCACGTTGGCAATGCTGCGCAGACTGAAGCTGTAGTCCGGGTTCTCGGTCCAGCGGTAGCGCAGCAGGAACTCCCCGGCTTCGCGCAGCACCTCCAGCGTGCGCAGATCGCCGGTCAGGCAGTAGTAGTCGATCCAGTTGTCGAGGAAGGTGTGGGAGGCGCAGGGCTCGTCGCCGAAGTGGTCGATGCTGTGGCGGAAGCCGCCGCCGACCATGTAGGGCCGGAAGGGATGGAAGTGGCAGGTGTCCACGTCCATCGAATGGCGGGTCATCGCCTCAGCCAGCGGGTAGTAGCCGGCATCGGCGGTCCGCAGGTACTGGATCCAGAGACCGTGACGCGGATCCCACTCGCTGTTGCACCAGCCCCAGCGGCCGTAGAACCGCCAGGCAGCCACCTCGTGGTCCCACATGGCCCGCACGTCGCCCCAGTCGAGGAAGCCGTACCAGCGGCCGGTGTGGACGTGGCCGGTCATCCAGTCGAGAAAGCCGGTCATCATCCGCTCGGAGGCAGGAAAGCGTTCGGTATCGCCGGGCGCGAACCCGCCCGTGACCCCGCATCTGGCCGTCCAGGCTGGATCCAGGCCAACGTGAGGAGGAGACAACAGACCGCGCATGCGGTCCGGCGTATCTGCTGCTTCCCCGGCATCGAAGAAGTGGATGAGATACTCGCTGGTTTTCGCGGCGCCGGTTCCGTCGGAGTACACACCCTCGCCCTCGTCCCAGCTGACCTCTTCAGAGTAGCGGTTGAAGGCGAGCCGGCCGTGGCCGGAATCCTTCCAGAGCAGCAGATCGACACCCGGACTGGGCCTGTTAGCGCGGATGGCCTTGGGGAATTCCTCCGGCATATAGCGCAGTCCGACGCCCAGGCCGGCGCGACCGTCGTCGACTGTCATCCATCCTTCGCTGCGCTCGCCCCGAGCCAGGAGGCGAGGTGACTCGGGGCCCTGGAGCTTGAGGCTGAACCGATCGTCCGAGAGCTGTTCTGCCAGGAGCTCCTCGCCGCTGGTCAGCGACTGAGCAAGGGCAATCTCACCGGTCCTCACCTCGACGTCGCCGGCAACGGAGAACGGCACCCGGACGCCGATCTCCTCAACCTCGGTCTCGCGCGGGTTGCAGGTGACCACCAGCGTGTGCAGCACGCGGATGAAGCTCTCTCCGGCGCAGGCGCAGAGGCGCACAATGTACCGGAACGGCTGGTAGCCGGCATAGTGGTGGGCGGGAATATCGGCCTCGTAGGCGCCGCTGCACCGGATCACGGCGCGCAGCGGGCCGGCTTCCTCGACGGCGACGCGGTAGTCGTCACGGGCGAGCGAGGCCAGGCAGGTGCCGCCCATGCCATAGATCCGGCGTTTGCCATCCTCATCCGAGAAGGACTCGCAGATCCGGACCCAGGACTCGCCACCGGCTCCGGGAGCGACTACTTCGCGCCCGGCGACGAACTCCCCGCTGTCGCTTACCTGGCCGAGCTCGGCGCGCTCGACGAGCGAGAAGTGTTCCCGGCTCACCGAGAAGCGCAGCGGACCGGTGCAGACCGTGAAGTCGGTGGCGGATTCCTCGACCTGCAGCACGGGTGCCGGCGCTGCCTCCGGCGCCGCTTCTCCCGCGCAAAGGGCGTAGCCGGCGCGTGCGGCGTCGGTAGGTGCCACCGGGAAGTCTGCGAGGAGCCACTTGATGCTCCCATCGGGCCATCGGCTCAGCGGGCGCAGCTGCGCAGGGACCGGGTCGCCAGCGGGATTCTCGACCCAGGTGGCCGCGAGATCGTGCAGTTCACCTGGTGGCAGCGGCACGCCGCGGGTGGCCGGCCAGCTGCGGTCCCGATGGTGTTGCTGGAGCTCGATGGTGAGTGGAATTCGGAGGCTCACGACAGATCTACTCTTGGATATATCCTGCACTGCCGAAGTGATGGGTTGGGCAATTCAGCGACTACTGCCATCTGGATCGCTTTCATTCTCGGCGCATCCGGTCCCAGGCGCAACAGGTTGCCGCCAATCCCGGCCCTGCCTCAGGCCCGCCTGTGGAGCGCCGCGGCCGCGCCTCGATCCGGAGCGTTCAGTTCGGTCCGTCGTAATCGTAGGCTCTCAGGCGGGCCAGGTGGTCGCTGGGCCGATCGACGAGGGGGATGGCGTTGTCGACTGGACAGCCTTCGAAGACGGGGGCGCAGCGCTCGTCGAGGTCGATTCGACAGGTGCGATCGTACCAGGCCACCGTGTGGATCATGGCGATCATGAATCGCGGAGCGTCGCTGGCGTTCGGTGTGCCGCGGTGCCAGAGGCGCATGTCCCTGACGAGGACGGCCCCTTTTCGCGTTCGGGCCCGCACGGGTGGCGAGATGGCGCGGCGGGCCTCGACGGCCTCTTCGGGAACGCGGATGTTGCGGCCGATGATCTGTCGCGTGTCCAGGTGCGTCGCCGGCCAGAGCTCGATCGCGCCGTTCTCTGCGCTCGTGTCGATCAGGGGGACGTTGACGACGAGTCGGGCGGGAGGATGAGCGACTTCCAGGTTCGGCCAGAGCTGCCCATCATCGACGTGGACGGGCTGGAGCTGACTGTTGGGCAGGTTGGTGTTACCCGTCATGCTCTTGTTGAAGGCCCCTTCGCCCAGCACCTGGCGGGTGACCTGGCAGACGAACGGATTGGCGACGACGTCGCGGAAGATGTAGTCCGCGAACGGTGGGGGATCCTGCTGAAGGTTGCCCCAGACGAAGTTGTGCGGGAGGCGTGGCAGCTCGAAAATCCTGGCGAGATCCGCTTCCATTCCGGCGCGGAGCGCGTCGAGCCGGTCGGGATCGACTACGTCCTCAATTATGACGAAACCGTCATCGCGGAGCGCGGCGGCGGCGCTCCGCAGATTACCCGCTTCAAAGCGCTCTCGCTGGCGCTCTTCGGCGGTTGGGCTGACGCGGGGCATGTCACCATCCCGGTTCGAGGCGTGGCGAAGGAAGCAGGCCTTCGCGGGACGCTTGAGCTTAGCGAAACAGTAGAGGATGCAACCCGGGATGACAAAAAGATGGTCACGGCGACAAACCCCTGGCCTGCCCGCTCAGGGTGCTATGCGGCCGCAGGGAGCTTGATCCCCTCGTCGATATCGGCCACTATCCTCTCTGCACACGCCACCTCGAGCCGGAAGAGAAGAGATGGAGTCCGCCAACATTCTGCTGATTGGCAAGCAGCAAGTGGAGCTGTGCCGCCAACCCGCACCGGGCCTGCCGGCCGACGGTGTCCTGGCCCGCACTCAGGTGAGTCTGATCAGCACCGGCACCGAGTGCATCTGCTACCACGGCGACCACGAGCCCGGATCGCACTGGGCCGGCTGGGTCCGCTATCCGTTCAACCTGGGCTACAGCAACGTCGCCCGGGTGGAAGAGGTGGGACCCCAGGCCGAAGGCTTCGAGCCCGGTGACCGGATCTTCACTACCAGCTCCCACCACCAGTGGATCGCGGCTGCGGGCAACGCCATCAGAATCCCTGACGATATCTCCGACGAGGAAGCTGCCTGGTCCAAGCTGGCGACTATCGCCCAGACCGGGGTACGCCGGGCCCAGCTGGAGATGGGAGCCCGGGTCGTCGTGATCGGTCTGGGCCCGCTCGGCCAGCTCATAACCCAGTACGCGCGCGTCATGGGCGCCGAGGAAATCCTGGCCATCGACCCCATTGCCGGCCGTCTGGAGATCGCCCGTGCCCACGGTGCCACCCGGAGCTTTGCCGGCAGCGCCGGGGAGGCGGTGGACTTCGTCAGATCGCATACGCAGGACAGACTGGCCGACGTGGTCTTCGATGCCACCGGCCACTATGCCGTATTTCCACTGGCGCTGAAATTGACGCGCACTTTCGGCACCATGATGCTGATAGGCGATTCACCCCAGCCCAGCAAGCAGACGCTCCAGGCCGATGTCATCACGCGCCAGATCACCGTGCGGGGCACCCACAACGAGAATCTGCCGCCCGACCAGGGCCAGTGGTCGGCCCACAGCCAGATGCGCCTCTTCCACACCTACCTGGCCCGGAAGCAGATGCGCGTCGAAGATTTGATCACGGCGCGCCACGCCCCGGCCGCGGCGCCGGCGGTCTACGCCGGCCTGCTGGCCGACCGCGCGGCCACCATCGGCGTCCTGTTCGACTGGGGCAAGATGGAAGAGATCAGGGACTGATCCGATGCCCACACGCCAATCCGTCTGCCTGCCCATCCTGCCACCTATGGATCGGGACGAGCTTCTGGAGCAGATCGCCGCCATCGGTTACCCGGCCGTGGAGATCTGGGAGCGCGACGACACTTTAACGGACCTGTGCCGGGCGGCCGACAGGTACGGCCTGCGCCTGGCCAGCATGATCGGCCACCGTGCGCTGGGCGACGGTCTCAACAACCGCGCCAACCACGACCGCATAGAGGCCGAGCTCAGGACATCGATCGACCTGGCCGCCGACCGCGGGATGTCCGGCCTCATCTGTTTCAGCGGTAATCGGATCCCCGGCCTGTCCGAAGAGGAAGCCATCGAAGCCACCGCCGAGGGGCTGCGCCGCGCTGCGCCGCACGCCGAGGCCAAAGGCGTCAACCTGAACCTCGAGCTGCTCAATTCCAGGGTCGACCACGCCGGCTACCAGTGCGACCACACTGCCTGGGGGCTGCAGGTGGTGGAGAAAGCTGCCAGCCCCCGCGTCAAGCTGCTCTACGACATCTACCATATGCAGATCATGGAAGGTGATATCATCCGCACACTGCGGACGCACAACGAGGCCATCGGCCACATCCACACCGCCGGCAACCCGGGTCGCAACGAGCTGGACGAGGCACAGGAGCTGAACTACGCCGGCATCTGCCGGGCGCTGGCCGCCACGCCGTACGACGGTTATGTCGGCCACGAGTTCACCCCCCGGGGGCATGTCGTCGCCGCGCTGCGCCAGGCGTTCGATCTTTGTGATCAGCAGTAGCACCCGCCCCCAACTTTCACGGCAGGGCACAAAGGCCATGGCCAGACCCAACATCCTCTACATCTGCGCCGACCAGCACAGCTACCGGTTCACCGGCTTCGGCGGCCACCCGCTTGTCCAGACGCCGAACCTGGACCGCCTGGCTGCGCGCGGCGCCGTCTTCCGCAACGCCTACTGCGGCAGTCCGGTCTGCGTCCCGGGACGCGCCTGCCTGATGACGGGCACGTTTGCCTCCGACAACAACTCATTCTGCAATTCCACGGTCTGGGACGGTACCCATCCCACCTGGGGAACCCTGCTGCGTGGGGCCAGTCTTCGGACCTTCGCGGTTGGCAAGCTCGACCTCAACGGCGACTGCGACCTGGGTTTCGAGGACCTGGGCGTCAGCAACTCACACTGGAAGAATGCCGACATCTGCTCCCTCTTCCGGCGGCCCCTGCTGGGCTATCGCGAGAGCAGCGGCCGGCTGTTGAGCCAGCGGCTAAGGGAGGAGCGGCACACAGACGCTGAGGTAGCGCGGACCGCGGCGGAGTTCATCACCGGCCGGTCCGTCGAGCTGCAGGACCCCTGGGCCCTGTGGGTCGGTTTCCACCAGCCGCATCCGCCGTTCAGCTGCCTGCGGCGGTACTTCGACCTTTACCCGCTGGACCGGATCGATCTGCCCGAAGAGACGGCCGAGGATATTGAAAACAGCCACCTGGTATACCAGATGAAACGGGCCATTCCCGCTCATCTGGCTCCGGCCGAAGAGGAGCTGCTGCGCCGGATTCGGGCTGCTTATTTCGCCATGATCACCGAGCTGGACGAATACGTGGGCCAGCTGCTGGCCGCTCTGCAGGCCAGCGGCCAGGCGGAAAACACCCTCGTCATCTACACCTCGGACCATGGGGAGCAGCTCGGCGAGCACGGTCAGTGGGGCAAGAACACGCTCTACGAGGATTCCGCCCACGTTCCACTCCTTCTTGCCGGGGCGGGCGTGCCGGGCAGCCTTCAGATCGACGCGCCGGTCGGCCACGTCGACCTGGTCCCGACCATGCTCGAGACCGCCGGCGGATCGGGGCCGTCCAGTCTGCGCGGTCATTCCCTCTGGCCCCTTCTCAACGGCCAGGCGGATGGGCATCCCGGCTTCGCCTACGTCGAAAACCACTCGGGCGAGAACTGCACTGGCGCCTATGCCATCCGGGAAAAGGAGTGGAAGTACATGCACTTCACCTGGTTCGACGACGCGCTCTACAACCTGGCGGACGATCCCGGAGAGAGATGCAATCTGATTGACGAGCCCGGCGCCTGGGGCCAGGCTGACCGCATGCGCGCCAGGTTGGAGGCGCTGGTGGATCCGGAGGAGGTGACCCGGCGGGCGTTCGAGGTGCAGAAGCGTTTTCTTGATCGATTCGTCGCCGAGCGGACCGAGGACGAACTGGCCGCGGCCTTCAGCCGGCTGGGACCGGCCTATGCCCGCGCGATGGCGGTCAAGTGCAAAACTGGTTCGCTGGGATGAGGCTGCAGATCCTGCGGATAGTAGACCCCATCTGACAACTTCCACGCCATCCGGGAGGCGGGGGCAGCGAAAGGCCTTTAGCTTTACCAGGCGCCCGCTGCAACGCCGCGCAACTCCCTCGGAGATGAGAATGATCCAGCATATAGTTCTGCTCAGGCTCAAGCCCGGTACGACGGCAGAGCAGAAGGCCGCTCTGCTCCATGGCCTCGTCGCCCTCAAGGGGACGATCGCCGGCATCGAGTCTGTCACCGGCGGTGATGACAACAGCCCGGAGGGCAAGCAGCACGACTTCGACTGGGGCTTCGTCATGACTTTCGCCGATACCGCTGCCCGCGATGCCTATCTCGCCCACCCCGATCACCAGGCCCTCGGCGCACAACTGGTAAGGCCTATCGCGGACGATGTCCTGGTGCTGGATTACGAGATCTGAGGGCACAGCTGCCCGGCGCCAGGAATTAGCCGGCAGGGGCCGGCTTTACGTAACAGATGAGTGCTGTACGAGGTGAAATGGAACGGATCACTTTTGCAACCCTGCACGCCGAGCTCCGGCGCATCCTGACCAGCATTGGTTTCAGCACAGAGCGCGGTGATCGCTGCGCCCGGCTTTTCGCCGAGAACGAGTGTGACGGCGTCGTGTCGCACGGACTGAATCGCTTTCCCGGGTTCGTGGAGAACTGCCGCGACGGCACGGTCGACATCCATGCCGTGCCCGAGCTGGTGCAGGCGATGGGGGCGATCGAGCAGTACGACGGCGGTAGCGGCGTTGGCCTGCTCAATGCGCAATTCGCCATGGGACGGGCGATCGAGATGGCCGGCGGCAACGGCCTGGGCTGTGTCGGCCTGAAGAACACCAACCACTGGATGCGGGCCGGCGCCTACGGCCTGCAGGCCTGCGATGCCGGCTGCATCGGCCTCTGCTGGACGAACACGACGGCGCTGATGCCGCCCTGGGGGGCCGCCGAGAAGCGCGTCGGCAACAATCCGCTGACACTGGCCGTGCCCCATCCCGACGGACATGTTCTGCTCGACATGGCGATGAGCCAGTACTCCAACGGCAAGCTGGAGGTCATGCGCCGGCGCGGCGACCAGCTGACGCTGGCGGGCGGCTACGACGAGGAGGGGAAGTTGACCACCGATCCTGGCGCCATCATCGATTCCCGACGGGCCCTGCCCGTCGGCTATTGGAAGGGATCGGGCCTGGCGCTGGTGCTGGATCTGATGGCGACGCTGATAAGCGGCGGTGATTCCACGGCGGTCATACGCCAGCAGGAGACCGAGACCAGGGTCTCGCAGGTTTTCATCGCCATCGACGCTCGCTCACTGGCGGGAGCCCAGGCGCTGGACCAGACGGTGGGGGAGATCCTCACAGACTTCTGTGGCGTGGAGGCCATCGACGGCGGCCGGATCCGTTATCCGGGTCAGGGCATGCTGGCGACCCGGCAGGAGAATCTCGAAAACGGGATTCCGGTCGAAGCCGAGCTGTGGAACCAGGTGCAGGCGATCTGAGTCCAGGTGCGCCCGCAGGCGAGCCGACGGCTCAATTGCCGATCCCGAACACCTTCGCCGCGTTGTTCCAGAAGATATCCTCGACCTGGCTGTCAGTGAGCCTCTCCGACCAGCAGGCCCACTTGAGCGAGCGCAGATGCTCCAGGCCGATCAGCACCGGCCGGATGGAGGTGTGCTTCTCCTTCCAGTGGGGGCTGTCGTTGTAGAGCCAGAGGAATGAGTCGGCGGTGCCGAGGGAACGGCCGCGGTCGTGGCTGGCGCAGAGGTCTGATCCGTACAACAGCTTGTCGTGCCCAAGGATCCGGATGATCGCCTGGTGGGCCATCTGCTCGCAGTTGGCGCTCGAATCGCAGTAAAGGTTGTCCAGGCCGGTGAGCTGTGGCAGGCCCTCGAGGGCATGGGCAGGCTGAAAGGCCCGGGCGGAGTGGGCGAGGATCATCGTCATGTTCGGATATTGCTCGCAGTAGTGGCGGATCCACCGGATGTTCTCGGGATCGGCCACGGAGCGGGTTCGGACCATGTGCAGAGTGACCGTCAGGCTCTCCTCGTGCGCGATCCGGATCATCGACTCGGGCAGGTAGTCCGGAATATGGGCCTCCCAGGTCGGCTTTGCGTCGGAGAAAGTGTGATAGCACTTCAGGCCGGAGGCGCCGAGGCGCCTGACCTCGTCGCGGACCCATTCCGGGTCGTCCTTGGGACTCAGGAAAAAGGCGTTGCGGAAGTCGGGATGACGGGCGGCGGCTGCCGCGGTCCAGCTGTTGGCCTCCTGCATCTTGTCCCGGTCGCGGACCGACGGGATGAAGAGCGCGCCGTGCTGCCGGCCGGGGTGCAGGTCCTGTATGAGGCTGGAGTACTCGTCGTAGCCCACTGTCGCCATGGGGTCGTACCAGGCCGGCAGGGTCATGTGGCTGCGGTTCCAGACGTGGCAATGGGCGTCGAAGACGCGGTCGGGAACGAAGGAGGCGAGCTCGCGTTCGAAAAAATCGCGATCTTCCTGCTGGGCGTAGCTGAGGGGGGTGGCTGTTCCGGTCATCTGACTGGTCTGCTCCGAGAGGTGGTCGGCAGAGATAGTATCGGGCAGGGCAGGATGGGGTGTCCAGGATGGAGCACCGGCGTGGGGGGCGCCCCGGGCCCGGGGCCTGCCGGCACGTCGGGTGTCGGTGCGCCCAGGCCGGCTGGACAGACCTCCCGCAGCGAACCAAACTGTTGATTGGAAACGACAAGACCCAGGAGAGCCCCGCGATGGCAGCCACAACAGTTCCTACCATGGAGAAGATCACGGCAACCGAGATAACCGCGCCGCCCGCCTGGGCCGTCCTGCAGCGGCGGCTGATCGGGCTGATGGAGCAGGCGGCACCGGTGATGAGCCGAAAGTACGCCGATCGTGCCGGCACCTGGTACTGGTCGGACGATATGGATGACTATTACGAGCGTTCCTACAACTGGTGTCTGCTCTACGCCATCGGCGGCGGCGAGCACCTGGTCGAGCTGGCGCTGAAACACTGGAACGCGCCGCCGCGGCTGTTCGCCGACCGGCACGGCAACCGGGCGGGCCATCTCGAGTACCGGCACGGGGCCAGGAAGAAACTGCAGTACAGCATCCACAACGAGTACTTCGGCCTGGCCAACCCCGGTGACGCCGAGTGGCACCACATGGGGGAAGGCAACATGGCCTTCTACGACTTCGGGGTGGCGGACCCGACGATCTCCGAGAACGCCAGACGGGCGCGGCGCTTCGCCGGCATGTTCATCGGCGAGGACGAGGAGGCTCTCAACTACGATCCGCAGCACAAGGTCATCCGCTCGCCAATCCACAGCAGCGAAGGACCCTACCACTCGGCCAGTCTCGAGTACGTGAAGAACTACCTGCACGGCGGCTGGTCCCATTACGACAACCCGGACTGGAAGCCGCGGCCGATGGGCGCGCGGTCATCCCTGTGGCCGGTAGTCGAGGAACTGGAGTTTGGCTGGTGGGACGACCCGAAGAGGAGCAAGGAGGTCATGGACCTCTTCAACCATATCGTGCTCAACGCGGACATCGCTGCGAATCTCTCCGCCACCGGACTGGTGACCAACGCCTACCTCTACACCGGCGACGAGAAGTACAGGAAGTGGGTGCTCGATTACGTCGATGCCTGGCTGGACCGGACGCGGCAGAACAACGGGATCACGCCCGACAACGTCGGTCCCACCGGCAAGGTCGGCGAGCACCGCGACGGCG
>CAYWBJ010000405.1:0-1748 GCA_964456165.1 uncultured Gemmatimonadaceae bacterium
TCCTCGACCTCAGCGAGACTGCACACTCCGTAGATGTCCTGCACCTGCTCGAGATCCAACTCCTCGAACAGGCGTGTGGCCATCTTCTGGACGAGCTCTGCCCCGCTGGCGTCTTCGCTCATCGACTGCTTCTAAGGCTCATGATCACCAGGTAAAATCAACCCACAGCAAGTATCGCGTCGCAGGTATCCCCAGCCTATTCCGACGCCGACCCATCCCATCTCGGCGGCAGCATTTCACAAATTACTACTGGGACGCTACACCAGGCATCAGCAAACCCGCTCGGCTGCGCCTCGGTACTCGCCACGTGGAGTGCGGAAGTAGAGCCAGAACGTCAGGATCCCGACCACGCTCAGAACAGACGACATCAGGAAAAAGCTCTGGTAGCCGCCCGCGGCGATCAGGAACCCACCCGCCAGCGGCACCGAGGAAAAGCTCAGCCCGCCCGCCATGCTCACGGCCACCGACATCTGCGATCGCCAACGCGCCTTGACCATTTCCTGCTGGTACACCGACATGGCAGCATAGCGTATCGTTCCCAGGGCACTCAACGCCATGAACCCGAGGCCCGCCAGCCGCCAGTCCGTGGACAGGACGAGCGGGACCAGGCAGAGAATGGCGCCCACGGACCCCCAGGTAATCGTCCGCACATGCCCCCAGCGTCCGGCGATCAGGGGGGTGGCAAGGGCGGCCAGCCCGGCCAGCAGGTGGGCGACAGCCTGTACCGTACCAATCAGGACCGTGTCTACCTCGAGTTCCTCGTCGAGGTAGACATTGAAGAAGACCTGGACCCCGGTGGCACCGGAGAACAGGAAAAAAGCAGCGATTGCGATCACCGCGATCAGGACAGTCGGTCGGTCACCGTCCCCGCTCTTCACCTCGGCCGACTGCACGGCCCCGGTCTCCCGGGCCCGTGCCATGACCGCCGCGGCGGGCAGCAGCATCAGGGTGGCGACCACCAGGGCGTAACGGTACGGCTCCGGATCGCTGGTCCCCCGGCCGGTCAGTTCGGCAAAGAAACCGGGCATCAGCCCCCCGAACAGGCTCCCGCAGAAGGCGGCCAGAGACCAGAATGCAGCCTGCACGGAGAACACGTGTGTCCGCTCGGACGGCCCGGTGGCTTCCATCAGGAAGGGGTTCGCGTTGACGTGGAAGAGGGCAAAACCGAAGGCGCGGGGCAAGCGGGTTACGAGCAGGAATTCGGCCCGCCATGCTTCGGCCACCAGTTCGGCCGCCGGCAACGTCGCGTTTCCCACCGCGATGAATAGAATGCCGAGGACCATCGAGCGCCGAGGTCCCCACCGGCGACCGATGGTACCGGCCAGAAACGAGCAGAAGGCGAAACTGAAGGCGCCGCAGAAGTTGAGCAGACCGACGAATTGTATGTCAAACCCCAGACGCAGCACATAGAGGTTCATCAGGACCGCGAACACCCCACCCGCCGTCGTGAACCCCAGCACGCCGCCGGCCACGAGATAGAGGCGGACGTTACGCTCGACGCGCCGGCGCATGGCCAGGTAATCGGCGATCATCTCATCCGCCCAGAAAGCGGTCCCGGCGCGCGCAACGGACATGTTGCAGACGTGGCGGCATGGAGCTGAAATTCAGCCTCCGCCCCTCTATCGAGACCCGACGTCCATGAGCAAAGTAGAAGTCGATTCCCTCGGAAGTGCCTTCGATCAGCCTTGGTCCCTGCGCAAGCTGATCGCGATGTTCGCGGTCTTCGGTCCGGCCGCAATCCTGGCTTC
>CAYWBJ010000406.1:0-2616 GCA_964456165.1 uncultured Gemmatimonadaceae bacterium
CCCCACTCTCCCGCACCCCGGGCTCTTTCCAGGAGCGGCTGCCATTCGACTTCCTCCTCTCCTCGCGACAGCAGCGCAAGGTCGAGGAACCAGGTTGTCGACTGTAGCCGTGGTCCAGAGCGGGCAGACTGGTGTATAACGTCATGTCGCGGCGGCTCATGGACGGCAGTCTCGACCTCGAAGCGATCTGCTGCGGATCGCCCAACGGCGCTGAACAGACCGAGTTTTGACAGAAATTGGCCCGCGTCAGGCTCTCCGGAGGCTGGGCCTGTCCGTTCTTGTATAATTTCATTAATAAACAACCCGTAATTAATTCTCGGACAATGAGTTTTACTTCACCACTTCAGATCCAAAGTAACGGTTGTCTCCCGAGATCTGGGCTCCCTTGACTACCGCGTTCAGGATCAGGCCCTGCCAAAATGCGCTCACCCTCTCATCGCAGTCGGAGCTGAACTGCCAGGGACGAGAGCGGTTGCTGCCCGCGTGCATGCTCCCGGAGAAATAGACCGAACCCGGCCGCCGGGCGCATCGTCATTTTTCCTGCAAACAGTCGTTACTTGCGAAGAGCGAAGGGCTCTAATTCGGCCCATGTAGCACCCAACTAAAGACTGGCCTCCAACTCATTGACGAGGTCATGAAGTGCCCGGTCAGCCGCTGCACCTTGTTCCGGATCGGAGAGCCGGCGGCGATGGCAAGGCAGAACCGTCTCGGCGAATCCACGCTGCCAGCGTGCCTGCTCGTCAAGCCCCGCCAGCGGTATCCGCAGAGAGCGGATCTCCGCAAAGTTGATGTTCGGCGTTCCGACTCCGTTGATGAGGGCTTCTATCTGTCCGCGCCCTGGTCCGCTCTTGAGGAAAAGCCAGACGTAGTACGGGTTGATACCCTCCAAGCGGATCAGGTCAACGAAACAGCCGACGTTGGCCGACTCACCGCAGTCGTAAACCGCCATCCGGTTTCGCCCCAGGGATCCGGCCCCGGACCGCGGCATAAGCAGGTCGCCGGCGCATACCCTGCTGCGCTGCGGATCATGTGCACTCCCTGGCGCAACCCGCAACAAGCGGGTCAGGTCGAGACCGGACTCGAGAAAGTCGCCCTGGCGGACGACCGGGGTGCCGGACGGCTCGTGCGCCGGACGGCTGCCGGTGACGATCGGACCGTAGGTGAGGTGCACAATGAAGTCGCCGAGCGATCGGAGCCGATGTCTGTTGACGGCATCGAAGCACCGTTTCCGCCCGATCCAGTAGCGGGGATCCCACCGCCTGCCGCGCAGCTCGCTCGACGGCAGTTCAACCAGTTCCGCATCCTCGGTGTCGCAGCCGCGGACGACAGCAGCCATTGCATCGAGACCGCACATCAGCGAGTCGGCACTGGACCGCAGCAGCATCACGTCCTGTTCCGCGGCACCGGCACCCTTCTGCAGTACTACAACCGATGTGCATGCGTGCAGTCCGGGACCGCGAAACGTCCCAGCCGGCAACTCAGCCACACCGACAACCCGGGCCCGGTCCAGAACCCAGTCCCGCACCTTCTGCAGGCGTAGATTGGCGGTGAATCCCTGCGGCATCACGAGCGCTATCAGCCCCCCCGTCCCCACGAGATTCAGCGCACGCTCGAGAAAGAGGAGCTCTCCCGCGGTCTTGACCGGATCCGCAACGCCGGCCAGATGCACCACGGCGAAGCACCCTCGACCGGACACCTCGGACCCGGTGACGGCACCCAACGGTCCGAACGGGGGATTGCCGATGACCAAGTCGAAGCGGCCTTCCGCCACCTGGGGCGGATGGTCGACAAGTCCGTCGCCAACCTCGAAGTGCACCTGTTCCGCGAGACCGACTCGCTGGGCAACCAGCCTGCTGTCCATCTCTACACCACAGACGTTCTCGACGCCAAGCCGGCGAGCCGCTATGTCCAAAAGGTGTCCCCTGCCTGCCGCCGGATCCACTGCCAGGTGCACACCCGGCAATTGCTTTCCAGCCCATGACTCGAGCAGCAGCCAGATGAGCTCGCCGACGGGTGCGGGCGTGAAGAACTGCGCCAGTTCCGGATCTCCCTGGTGCCCTGCGCGGTTGTGTCGCCTGCTTTCCGTCACTGGTCACCTCTCAACACGCTGCGAACCGGTCCTTCGAGCCCCGATAAATTCCCAAAACACATAAAAACAAATAGTTAAATACGTTGGCATAAATTCTGCCTAACTTCTGAAAGCGGCCGCTGACGACCGTTCAACCCAACCAATGGAGGAAACCACATGTCCCAGTTGAGAATGCCCGCAATCAACCAGGTAGCGCTCAGCGGAAGAGTTGTACAGGATCCCGAATACCGGATCATAGAGAGCGGGAACGGGCGCCTGAGCACACGCCTGGCAATGAACCGATCCTTCCGCAACCGGGAGGGCGAATGGCAGGAGGAGACTTCATTCGTCAACCTCATAATTTGGGGGCGGCAGGCCGATTTCGCCGCCCGGCGCCTGCACCGCGGCACCCCGATCTTCGTCTCCGGCCGACTACGCAGCCACGAGTGGCGAGACGAAGAAGACGCCCCCCGTAGCTCCCTCGAGATCCAAGTGCGCAGCCTACAGTTGCTCGAGAAGAACGCCGAGCCAGCCAGTGAGGCGCAAGT
>CAYWBJ010000407.1:0-1885 GCA_964456165.1 uncultured Gemmatimonadaceae bacterium
ATCGCGGGAATACCGGTCCCCTTGTCGGTTATCGTCAGCGTCTGGTCCTCTTCGAGGCCGGCCGTAAGGTCCTCCTCACAATCTACCCCTGCCCTATCGGCGGCCTGGCTGACGGTCACCGAGTAATCTCCCGAGTCCGTCTTTCTGTTGGAGGAAATAAAATCCACCTTGCTGTCGCTGGTGCTGCCCTGGGCGACGAACAGCTTCCGAAGGTTTTCCAGATTGTTGTTCAGGTTTTCTTCCAGAGCCTCGTTGTCGATCACCAGCTGGCCGTTGCGGTTGAAGCCGATGCCTATGAGGACCAGGGCGTTCGACCCTTCTTCTAGCCCCTCGATCTCCGAGGATACCACCGAACGCAACTGTGACTGCAGATTCATCAGGGTAGTGTCACCCGAGAGCCGCCCGCCCTGCTGCTCCTCGTCGACGATGAACTGCCGATCGATGAGGCTTGCCGCCGAGTTGAAGTCGGTGACGAAGGTCTCGATGTGCCGCCGCAACTCCGACGTGTCGTCTTTGGTGACCGTGACGTTTACCAGGTTGCCCTCCTCGGCATCGTTGAGGTCAAGTGTTATCCCCTGGACCGCGTCGGTCACGGTGTTGCTCGAGCGGCTCAGGGTGATGCCGTTGATGCGAAACACGGCATTCTGACCACTCTGCAGCTCGGATGAGCCGGCCTCGATCCCCTGCGTCGTCTCGGTCAGCGTCCCCAAGTTCAGGGTGCCGTCCCCTTCGTTGTTGGCCTGCAGGCTCAGCGCCAGCGAGCTCTCGCCGCTTTCGTTGTCGGCGACCACGATCCGACCGGAGCCGTCCACCGACGCGGTCACTGCGTCTCCGAAGATCTCCTCCACCGTGTCGAGGAGATTCTGCACGGTCAGGCTGGTGTTGCTGATGGTGAACGTTCCGCTCACCTGGGCGCCGTCATGGTTGGTCCCGGCGATCGAGATAGTGTCCCCGGCCGCTTCGCCGCCACCGAGGATGTCGGCGAAGCGCGGCTCCGCGGTCATCGTCGACGGGGCCTCCAGGAAGCCGAGGGTCTGCAATATGTCGTTGTCGTCGTCGAAATCGGTCGTGCCGCTAATCTCCAGTTCGTAGGTCGACGGGCCGGTGACGTTGACGCTGGCCGTGACTCCGGTAGGCTCAGCGGCGTTGATCTTGTCGCGGACGTCGTTGAGGGAGTCGGTCGCCAGATCGATAGCGATGGCCTTATCGCCGACCCGGATGGTGCCGGAGGCGGACGAACCAACCAGCCCATCCAGGGTGTCTGTGTCGCTGCTGACCTCGTCGGCCTTGGCGCCATTACCCGTGGGATTTACGAGGGCGCCGATCTGCTGATTTGTCGCGTTGGCGGTAAGCACCTGTGCGACGCTCTCGAAGGCATCGTTCGATCCCACCAGTAGCCCCAGGCTCTCGAGCACATTGCCGTCATCGACCAGGTCGGTAGAGCCGTCAATGCGCAACTGGAACTCGGCGTTGCCGTCGTCGTCGCTGCCGCTTATCAGCGAGGTCGTGACCCCCTCTATCCCGGCGGCATCGAACTTGGTCTGGATGTCGGTCAGCGAATCCAGCGCCAGGTCGATGTCGACGTTCGCACCGCCGATCTGTACCGTCCCGGAAGGCCCGGTCCCCAGCCCCAGCAGTGAGCCGACCGCAGTCGTCGTGCTGGTGAACTTGTCACTCTCGGCACCGGTGATGATCTCGTCGTAGATCTTACCATCAATGTTGAGCAGACCGAGAGTGGCGAGCACGCCGCTGCCATCGATCAGGTTGCTTGTCCCCTCTATCTCTAGCTGGTAGCGGGTCAGGCCGCCATCGTCGCTGGACACTACCTGGGCGGTCACGCCGCTAGGAGCGGCGGTGTTGATCTTGTCGCGGATGACATTGAGCG
>CAYWBJ010000408.1:0-14572 GCA_964456165.1 uncultured Gemmatimonadaceae bacterium
CCCTTCCTTTGGCGTTGGTGTTTGGGGGGTGCCCTTTTTTATTTGGGTGTTTCTTTATACTTTTTCCCGCCGTTTGTTTTTTTTATTTGGCGGGCCCTTAAACCTCTGCGGCGCCCCCCCCCGACTCCATTTCGCCGAACACCCACTCGACGTGGCCGCCCGCCAGATAACGCATGGTGTCGATGGCATGGCTGCCGTTGTGCGAGATGGTGCACTGACTGTAGGCCGTAATCTGCAGCACCTCGCCGATTGCGCCCGCCTCGATCAGCTCCCGCGCCCGCTGGAAAACCGGGTGGTAACGGCGGGCGCAGTTGACGGCCATCTTGACCGAGTGGCGCTTACAGGCGGCGAGCATCCGGTCCGCCTCCTCCAGGGACAGGGCCAACGGCTTCTCGGCCCAGATCGCCCTGGCCCCCGATGCGGCCACATCCTCGACGATCTGCGCCCGCAGCCGGGCGGTGGTGGCGACCGACACCACCTCCGGCTTTTCCGCTTCGAGCATCTCGCGATAGTCGGCGTAGACGTGGCCCTCGACGCCCCAGCGCTCGGCATAGATCGAGCGCTGCTCAGCGTGGGGATCGGCACCGGCCACCAGCTCGGTGCGCGGCGAGTGCACATAGGCGGGCGTATGGCAGTAGGGCACGAGGAGGGTACTGCCCATCTTCATCTCGTCGTCAAAGGTGCTGCCCATGCGGCCGAGTCCGATCACCGCGGCGCGATAGGTGGTGCCCATGCCCTGCCTCCTGTAGGCGTTTCGTGGAGCGATTTGTGTGCCGGCTGCCTTCCCCGCTCTTTATGGGTGCCTATAGTAGGGAAAGGGGGCACACCACAGAAGAGAGGACGCCATGAAACTGGGAATCGTCACCTATAACCTGGGTCGCGAATGGGACTGTGACACCATCATCACAAACTGCGAGGAAACCGGCTTCGAGGGTGTCGAGTTGCGCACCACCCACGCGCACGGGGTCGAGGTAGAGCTGAGTGTGGCAGAGCGCGCCGAGGTCGCCAGCCGCTTCGCCGACTCTGCGGTGACCATCGCCGGCCTCGGCAGCGCTTTCGAGTATGATTCGCCCGACACAGACGAGGTGCGCGCCAACATCGACGGCACCAACCGTTACGCCGAGCTCGCCCGCGACCTGGGGGTCGCCGGCGTCAAGGTCCGACCCAACCGCGTGCACGTCGACGAGGGCGTGCCGATCGCAAAAACGCTGGAGCAGATCGGGCTGGCGCTGCGAGAGTGCGGCGAGTTCGCCGCCGGCCTCGACGTCCAGGTCCGGCTGGAAGTCCACGGCAAGGTGACCTGCCTGCCGCGTCACATTCGCACCATCCTCGACCACGCTGATCATCCCAACGTAGTCGCCTGCTGGAACTCAAACATGGACGACATCGAGGACGGCTCGAGCGACGCAAACTTCGAGCTGCTGCAGGACCGGATCGGGCTGGTCCACATCACCGAGTTGTGGAACCCCTACCCCTGGAAGCGCCTCTTCCAACTCCTCAAGGGCACCGACTACGGCGGCTTCTGCCTGGCCGAGATCCCGGAGACCAGCGATGCGCTCCGACTGATGCACTACTACCGTGCCCTCTACCTGGCCCTGGCCGAGTTGTAGGCGTCACACCACCATGGCAGTCAAACTGGAGTTCGTCGGGCACGCCTGCTTCCGGCTCTGGGAGGACAACCGTCCCAGCATCGTCATGGACCCCTACGGGCAGACCGCCTGCGGCCTGGTGGACGACGGCTTCCGCCTGGCTACTGACACGGTCATCGTCAGCTCCCTCCGCGATGCGGCGCACAGCAACGTCGAGCTGGTCACCGGGGCGAAGCAGGTGATCAACGCCCTGGATGTGGCCAGTGGCAGGATCGATCCGGTCATCAACGGCCGCCCGATCGCCGCCATCCCCGCCGCCGAGATCCCCGACCATCCCGACGGGCCCGAAGACAACGCCCTCTATGCCTTCTTTGCCGGCGGCTACTGGTGGGCCCACCTCGGCGATCTGGGTTACGGCCTCAGCGCTGACGAACTAGAGCCGTGGAAGGACCGGTGTGACATCCTCATGCCGATTACGGGGGAAGAGCTGACGCTGAAGCTGGACGAACTGCAGGACCTGATCGAGATCGTGAAACCGACCTGGATCGTGCCCATGCACTACGCCATCCCGCCGGTGGGGGGTGCCAACGCCGGCGGCATGACCTACATCGACGCGTTTCTGAACGAGCGGCCCCGCGACCCAGTCTACATCGCCAGGCATCACACCGTCGAGTTCCCGCTGCCCGTCTCACCCAACGGCCGGCCCACCATCGTCATCCTCGAGCCGTCCGGGTATACGCCCACGGGTGGCCTGCCCACTTTCGGGCACTCGGAGTAGGACCCCGCACGCGCGCCTCCCTTGCCGGCGCCCGCGGCCGACCACATTCAGGTCCAGCTGGCCACGAACTGCTCGACGCCGAACCCTTCCGGCATGTCGGTCTGGAACTGCCGCAGCGGCCTCGACTCGAAGTCGGGAGGCTCCACACCCGGACGCAGTTGGCCGAAGACGCCGGCGTACTGGCTGTGAACCCGCCCCCGGTCCTGCTCGAGCAGGGCGTTGAGCCGGGTGAAGCGCGCCTGCAGGCATTCGGTCTCCGCCGGCGTGAATCGATCCCCCAGGTCGAAGTAGACGCTGTTGTCCACTGGTCCAGCCACCAGCGGCGCCTGCTTCTCCCGTGGCAGCGAGGCCACCTCAGGACGCGTGAGCAGGTGGGCTTTGGCGGCCAGCCGCGACAGCAGAACCACCGTCGTCATCCGCTGGCTGGCACCAGGATGCAGCCGGCCAAGCCGCTCCAGGAAGGCCTTTGCGTCCCGCTGGATGATAGCCCGCAGCGCCGCTTCGATCTCGTCCATCTCCCGCCGGTGCCAGCCTAGCCCGGCCTCGAAGTGCGCCGTCGCGGCAGGGGACAGGTGGCGCGTAAAGGAAATGTCGGTCCCCCAGCTGAAGCCGTTCGAGTAGGAGAAGATTTCGCCACCGAAGGAGCGGTAGCCCAGGTGGAGCGTGCGACGGAGCTTGCTGGTGTAGCAGGAGCCCCAGTGCATGATCAGGTTGGAGTAGGCAATCGCATCCCCCGCCTTCAGGTCGGCACAGACGCCGGTGGGCAGCTGCGTCCGGGGATCGAGCATCAGGGCCCGGCGCTCTTCCTCCGTGTCGGCGCGCGCGTGGCTGCCGGGTACCAGCCAGAACACGTCGTCGTCGTAGAGCGCGACATTCCACTGCACGTAGCCGGGATTGTTCTCAAGCTGGTCCTGCGCCAGTCCGAACAGCGGCGTCTGCTCGGTGGCGGAGCTGTCCCGATGCCAGTCCGTGTAACCGTAGTCGATGTGGGTGCTGCAGGAGATCTGCATCTGGCGGATGAAGGTGTGGGGAGCCCGGGTGATCTGGCTGGCGATGCCGAGGGTGTTCTCTCCGAGGCAAAAGTCCACCAGCCCCGCCGTCTGGTCGTCGACGACCTCGGGCACCTCGACGCGCGGCTGTGGGTTGGCGTACCAGGCGCCACCCGTTGGTTGTTCCGGCGTCCGCGCCGCCGCCGACAGGGCCTTGGTCCGGTCGACCATGAGCTCGGCCAGCAGGCGGAGCCCCTCGAGCCGCTTTGGGGGAACGGCCTGGCGCAGGATGACGTAGCCGTCTTCGAGGTACTTCCCCTGGTCGATCCGCATGGGGCTAGCCTCCTGTCCCAGAGATAACTTGTAATTCTGGCGCCGAGACTGCTCGCCGAGCACCGTCGGGCGGGCTCGCAAGGAGCCTGTGCGAGTCGTACTAATCGAGTACGGCGAGCGGGGTCAACGCCGCGAGCCGGGATGGATCGGCGTCGGCAACCGCAAGGGATTTCCGGGACAGGACAGTCGGTCCCGTCCATGCCGGTGATGCGCTCGCAGTTGTCGCCGCCGACAGCAGGACCCGCTTCTACAGGTGCTCCCCGCCCCCAGGAATGACCCCGTGTCCCTCAGCTCGCCAGCATCCGCCGCACCTGATCGGCCACCCAGTCGATGGCGACGTCGGCCATCATCCGCCCCTTCTTCGGCGTCGCCAAATCGCGCCCAGCAATGTGGTACGGGCGGTCGTGGTCGCGGTAGCCTTCGTTCTGTATATCGAACTCTTCGGCGTCGTAATCCACGCCTTTCCAGTGTACGTTCTCCGGAAACAGAGCCTGCGCGAAGGACGTCTCGAACTCGGCCGCATGGGCGGGGCAGTCGCCCGAATCGAGCTGCTCTTTCACCAGCTCCTGCGAGTAGGCGGCCCAGTAGGAGTAGAACTCCACGTTGATCCCCAGCTTCTCGCGGAACTCCTCCATGTGCTCGCCGAGCGGGCCGTTGCCGGCGTGGCCGTTGACGATGAGGATGTTCTCGATGCCGTGGCGGCGCAGGCTGTCGCAGATGTCGTAGTTCACCGCCACGAAAGTCTCGCGCTTGAGGGACAGGGTGCCCGGCCATTCCATCCAGTGCTCCGAGATCCCCACCGGGACCGGCGTAGCGACCACGCACTGCGGGTAGAGTTGCAGCGCCGCCTGCCACGCCACGTGATAGGCGCTGGCGGTGTCGTGTTCGATGGCGAGGTGCTCGTTGTGCTGCTCGGTGCTGCCGGTCGGCACAATGGCCGCCTTGAAGTTACCGTCGCGCAGATGCTCGCGGACCATCTTGCGCGTCAATTTCCACAGCCGAACTTCACCCGTAATCATGTCGTCACTCCAGTTTGTCAGGGCTCCGGTGTCATCCCGGGGCGCGATCGCCCAGGGCCTGAAACGTGCGGACAGAAACTACCCATCCGAGCCAGGGCGCGCCAAGGACGGGCGGAGGCGACGCCGATGAGTGCGGCGTGACCGGCGACCGCGACCACGTCAGTTTTGGCGATCACCGCCTCTTCGGCCTGGGGCTGGCCTTCGTCACCGCCTGGATGTGGGCAACGATGCCGATCATGCTCAAGATCCTGGTCACCGCCCTCGACCCGGTGACCCTCAGCTGCGCCCGCTTCTTCACGGCCGGTCTGCTGATCCTGCCCGTCGTCCTCTTCAACCGCTCCTACCACCCGCTGCTGCACCTGCGCGGCCGGACGCTAGCCGTTCTCCTGCTCGGCGCCCTGGCCCTGGCCGGCAACTACGTCACCTTCATGGCCGGCCTGCGCTTCATCTCGCCGGGCACCGCCCAGGTGGTCATGCAGAGCACGCCGATGTTCGTCCTGGTCGCGAGCCTGGCGCTCTTCGGCGAGCGCCTCAGTCGCGGGCAGTGGCTGGGCATCGCAATTCTCGTGTCCGGTCAGCTCCTGTTCTTCTCCGCCCGCCGGGAAGAGCTCACGACCTTTTCCTCGGACTACTTCGCCGGGGTCTCGCTGGCGCTGGTCTCAGCGCTGAGCTGGACCGGCTACATGATCGCGCAGAAGGCGCTGGGGAGTCACCTGAGTCCGGCGACATCCCTCTGCTTCTTCTACCTGGTCGGCGGCTGCCTGTACCTGCCGTTCACCGACGCGCCCGCCGTCTTCACCCTCGACCGGGGCCTGCTCCTTCTGCTGATCGCGTCGGGTGCGGCGACCATGGTCTCCTATTTCATCTTTGCCGTCTCGCTGCGCCATGCCGAGTCATCCCGCGTCGGCGTGGTGATCGCCCTGATGCCGGTCTTCACCGTCACCGGCATGGGACTTTTCACTTCCCTGCTGCCCGGCATCCTTGAGCCGGAGCAGCTGGAAGCGGCGACTGTCACCGGAGGCCTGCTGGTCGTCGCCGGCGTCATGCTCGGCGCGCTCGGCAGCCGGTCGACAGCCGGCTGATGCCGACGATTGCCCCCTCCGGGACACCTGGCGATCTTCCGGATTCGTTCACCGCGCCTGGCGGCCCGACGCCGCCTTCGTCTGGAGCAATCAATGACCACGACCCTGCAGGACGTCGACCTCGATCTGAAGCTGGCCGAGTTCCGGATCAACGGCTACGTCCTCTTCGAGGATATGATCCCCCACGAGATCATCGACCGCATCGCCGTCGCCTTCATGCCGCTGCTCGAGCAGGTACGCGAGCGGGAGACCGAACTGTCCAATGTGGAGAACGGCGACCTGGAGAGCGGCCTGGGTCGACAGCAGCTGAAGAACCGCTACACGATGACCGTGCCGTGGCGCTACCCTTTCACCGATCCGGCCGTGTTCGAGCACCCGGTCATTCTCGAGTTCCTCGACCGCTACTGGGGCCACGACGACTACATCGTCACCTGCCATCACTCGAACAATCCGTATCCGGGCACCGACACCCAGCACTGGCACCGGGACACGTCGATCGTGAAGGAGATGCCGCATACGGCGCTGGAGACCGTGCCCGTGGTGGGCGTGAAGTTCCCGCTGGTGGATACCAGCGTCGAGAACGGCAGCATCGAGGTCTTGCCCTGCACCCAATACCTGGTCGACGCCGACCTCGAGGTCCGCTACGACGAGGTGCTGTGCAAGGGCGACTTCGGCCATACCGTGCGGCTGAACATGAAGAAGGGGTCGATGTGGATCCAGGACATCCGCACCCTCCACCGCGGCACCCGCAACAACTCGGCGGCGGCACGCCCGGAGATCGTCGTCTGTTACTCCCAGCCCTGGTATTCGATCCATCGCACGGTGGAGATCTCGGCCGCCGACTTCAATGCCCTCTCCGACCGCGGCAAGAAGCTCATGGGGCGCTGGAAGCCGGCGGACGCCGATTGATGCGGGGAGAGGAGCGGACTAGATTCGGGCGGAGTGCACCCTACTACTTATGCCGCCTACCATGACCCAGCTCAGCGACGTCAACACCACCGACATCGTCGACGCCATTCGCCTCGGCTGCCGCGCCATGACGCGGATGTTCAACGCCGACGATGCCGACATCCCCTACTTTCGTGTCATCGTCCGCCCGGACGCTTACCTGGACATGAGCCTGGAGGCCCACGTCCCCGGCCGTCACCTCAACGCCCTGCTCAACGCCGAGGCTGCGGCCAGCGTCGATATCGACGAGGACGCTGTCGACAAACACGCCCGCGCTGCCTTCTTCTCCTTCAGCGGCGCACTGCCCCTGTGCCTGGGCCGCAAGGACTACCAGGGCGAGCCGATGAAGTTCAGCGGGCACAACATCCGCGAGGGCTTCCACGCCCTTTACCCGCTGGTGTTGTACCGGCAGTCGGATGAGGCCCGCAAGATCGCCGAAGCCTGCATCGCCACCATCTTCGAGTACTTCGACCCCGACATAGGCTGCGACCTGGACCGGCTCGAGTCCGAGTTCAGCATCGAGAGCAACCGCGAGGGCACCTTCGTCAATCGCGTCGGCCGCGCCATCGGGCCGCTGGTCAAGTACTATCGCGCCACCGGGCACGGACCGGCGCTGGACCTAGCCATCACCCTGAAGGAAATCGCCATCGCCGACTTCTACGGGGCCGATGGCGCCTACGACGCCGAGTCATTCGGCACCCACGCCCACTCGGTCACCTGCACCCTGTCGTCGCTGGCGCAGCTCGCCGACCTGACCCGCGACTCGGTGCTGATGGACCACGTCAAGACCTTCTTCGACAACGGCCTCTGGCAGATGCGGGACCAGACCGGCTGGTCGGTAGAGAACACCCGCCCGCCCGCCGAGCGCTCGGACGAGGGCGAGATGAACAACACCGGCGACATCCTCGAGACCGCCCTGATCCTCGGCCGCTGGGGTCACACCGACTGTTACCACGACGCCGAGCGCATCCTGCGCTGCCACCTGCTACCCTCCCAGCTGCGCGACGTCTCCTTCATGAAGGAGCCGGAGAATCCCGAAGGCCTCGACCGCCTCACCAACGTCGTCGACCGCGTCCGCGGCCTCTACGGCTTCCCCGCCCCCTACGGCCACGAGCCGATTGGCAACAACCGCATCCGCTTCAACACCGACGTCGTCGGCGGCTCCGTCGCCTCCCTCTGCGAAGCCTGGCGCGAAGTCACCCGCACCGAGGAGACCGGCATCTGGGTCAACCTCCTCTTCGACCGCGACACCCCCGACGTGGAGATCACGTCCCCGTACACCGGTCCACACTTGAGCGTCCGCGTGAAAAAGCAGCTCCCTCTCTTCGTCCGCATCCCACCGTGGGTGCACCGCGATACCATGCAGGTACGCGGCATCGCCGGCGCGCCCCTTTTCACCAACGGCTACCTCTTCGTCGCCCATCCCCCCGTCAACCGCGAGATCGTCATCGAGTTTCCGCTCGCCGAAGAGGAAATCACGCTGGTCCATCAGGAACGCGAGATCCGCACCAGAATGCGCGGCGACGCGGTGGCCGCCATGGAAAACTTCGGCGCCGACCTGACCTTCTTTGATCCGTTTTAGAACCGTCAGGCCTCCCACCCGCAATCACCCGATCCTTAAGGCTACCCCTGATGTCGCGCCAACCAATCGGCACTGCCAGCCACTAGGTCCTATTCCTTCGCCCCCTGACAGCGCCCGCCCATTCGCGGCCTTAAGTCTCGCCTTGATCGCCATGTGCGGTCCTCTGGTGGGTATGACCCTGGTCGGGTTGACTGGCCCCGCCTACATACACCTGCTCGAGAATACCGCGCCTACGCTCCTGGCTCTGGGGCTGATCCTCGTCGGCGGCAGCGTCGCCGGGCTGGCCCTGCTGCCGTCCTTTTTTGTAGGGGCGGTCTGCGGCTATTTGCTTCCGGGAACCTGGCCCTATCTCGCCACCGTTTCCGGACTAGCCTGGGCCACCGTCCTGGGACTGGGACTGGGGCGGCTCTTCAGCATCAACTTCCTCGAAGTGTTACTGCAGCTGAAACCGGCCTGGTGGGCCACCTACCAGCGCCTGGTCCACACCGCCGGTCCCTTTCTGCCCACCGCCATCGCCCTGCTGCGCCTGTCGCCGCACATGCCCTTCGCCCTGACCAACCTGGTCTGTGCCCGCCTGCCGCTGACACCGGGCAGGATCTGGTTGTTCTCCTACGTCGGCCTGTTACCCCGAACGCTCCTTGCTACCTATCTCGGCAGCCAGTTGCAGGACTGGCGCGCCCTGATCGATCCAGAGCGCCCGCCATGGGAGCTGCTGCTTTCGCTGGTATTGTTTGCCCTGCTCTTCTACGTCACCCGCCGGGCCGCGCGCCAGTTTGAATCCAGGGAAGGATCAACAGACGAGTAAGTAGGTCGGTGGTACAATCTGATCTTGTGCAGGCGACATCGGCGTTTATGGAGCTGATCCAAAGCGGGAGAGAGGCACCTGCGGTACGTAGTCACGGCACCCGTCAATCTCTTATACCCTGAACGGAAGATGGATCACCCCGCGACCGGTCTCCCAGCCTCGAGGTGCGCAATGGAAACGCCCTCTATGGGCACGTCCTTGGAGATTTCTCTCCCCGATCTCGGATTACATCTCTCTGCTCGTTCCGGTATTGCGTAAACTTATTTATGTAAAGCAACCCAGATTGCCCAACGCGGCGCAGGAGAGATCCCCTGCCGGACACCCCGCCAACGTTTGGCGATCCTAGACGAGAGACACATATTCGGCATTCACACGACGGACTCGCACCCCCACGGCTCACATGACCGACACCCCAGATCTTATCCAGTCCCTCCGCCAGTTCGACAGCGCCTCCATAGCCAACGCCATCGAGCACTTCGAAGTCCGCGACCCCACCTCCGGCTTCGCCTCCAACCAGCTCGTCTGCCAGATGCCGGAAATCGGCCACCCCATGGTCGGCTACGCCGTCACCGCCACCGCCGATTCCACCACCCCGGGCGACGCGCGCACCTCCCGCGTCGACGATTTGGTCGACCTGGTGCACGCAGCCCCCAAGCCAGCCGTTCTGGTCATCAAGCACGTCGGCCACCAGCGCCAGCGCTGCTGCCTGTTCGGCGATATGTTCTGCACCATCCTCGAGCGCCTCGGCTGCGTCGGCCTGGTTACCGACGTCAATGGCCGCGACCGCACCGCCATTCGCCAGCGCACACCCGATTTCCACCTGTTCTCGGCCGGCTGGGTGGTTTCGCACGGTTATCCCGTTTACCTGGAATTCAACACCACGGTGTCGGTCTGCGGCCTCACCATCGCGCCTGGCGACCTCTTGCACGGGGACGAGAGCGGCCTGGTCGCGATCCCGGACGAGATCGCCGACCAGGTGCCCGAGCAGACCGCCAAGGTGCTTGAGACCGAGCAGGAGTATTTCGAATTTCTCGAGAGCGATCGCTTCTCCATGGACGAGTTGCGTCAGCGCATTGTCCCGCACGAATAGACGAGCCATGAAAACCGACCTGACCCAGGACCAGATCGAGTACTACCGCCGCGACGGCTGCCTCCTTTACCCCAACTTCCTCGAACCCGACGAGCTCAAAGCCCTCTCCGACGCCGTCGATCGGTCGGTCGAGCAGATGGGCGACCGACGCATCACAGACGAAGGAGCTGATCACATCGCCGATACCGCCCGGGAGAAGGAATCTGACGGCTGGTACGGCCGGGTCTTCCTGCAGCGGCTCAACCTCTACCGCATCGACGAAACGGTGCGCCGCATCATGCTAGACCCGGAGTTGGGCAAGATGTTGTGCGAGCTTGAGGGTATCGACGGCATCCGGGTCTGGCACGATCAAACGCTGCAGAAACGTCCCTGGGACAACCCGACCAGCTGGCACATGGACTGTCCCAATTGGTCGTTCCACCATCCCAACGCCATCTCGATCTGGATCGCCCTCGACGACGCCACCATCCAGAACGGCTGCATGTATTACTTGCCGGGGTCACACAAGGTGGCCCAGTGGGAGAAGAAGGGGGGCTTCTCGCCCCACGTCGGCGCCCTGTTCGACGAGTACCCGGAGCTGACCAAGGTCTATCCGGTACCGGCCGTGCTCAAGGCCGGCGCCGCCGGTTTCCACAACGGCCTGACCGCCCACGGCGCCGGCCCCAACATGTCGCCGACGATGCGGCGCGGCATGACCTGTGCCTACATGCCGGACGGCGCCACCTTCAACGGCACCCAGAACATCCTGTCTGAGGAGTACATCGCGGGATTGGCAGTGGGGGACGCACTCGACGATGAGGAGCAGAACCCGCTGGTCTGGAAGAAGAGGGCGTGAGCGAGCCGTCGGCTACGATGGCAGAATAGACTTCCGGATCCACCATACCCCGGCGGCAGAGGCGCTGTCCCGGTCCGACGCTACCGCTTCTCCCACACCGCCGCATTCAGCAGGTGCGGCGGCCGCTCCCCCCGCAATACCTGCAGACACTGGGCGATCGCCTGACTCCACATCCGCTTCTTCCCCTGCAAGGTCACCGCGGCGATGTGGGGTGTGGCGATCACGTCGTCCCGATCCAGCAGCGGGTTGTCCGCCGGCGGCGGCTCCGGGGCGAAGGTGTCGAGGCCAGCGCCGTGCAGGTGACCACTGTCCAACGCTTCCAACAACGCCCCCTCGTCCACCAACCCGCCGCGCGCCGCGTTGATCAGGATTGCACCCGGCTGCATCAGCGCCAGGGTATTGCAGTTGATCAGGTGGCGAGTCTCCTGGGTCAGCGGCGCGTGCAGCGAGACCACGTCCTTTCCGCTCACCGCCGCTTCGACGTTGACCGCCCGCTCGACCCCGAGGTCGGCCAGGCGCGCGTCGTCAACATAGGGATCGTAGGCGGTCACCGTCATGCCCAGGGCTCTGGCCATCGTCGCCACCTGCGCACCGATGCGGCCCAGTCCCACCAGGCCCAGACTCCGACCCTCGATTTCGATTCCCCGGTTGGCGCCGAAGAAATCGGTCACGTTGCGCCGCCGTAGCTCCCGGTCGTTGCGCTTGAGCTCCTTGGCCACCGACAGCATCAGCGTGATGGCGTGCTCAGCCGTCGAGCGGGTGGGCGCGTCCGGGGTGTTGCAGACGCAAACCCCGTGCGCGGTGGCGTCGTCGAGGTCGACGTTGTCGTAGCCGATGCCGGTGCGGCAGATAATCTTCAGCTCCGGTGCCCGCACCATGAACTCGGCGTTGTACGGAATCCGGGCGCCGGCGATGATGGCCTGCGCCGGCGCCAGCGCCGCGTACGGGTCGGAGGCGTGGTCGTTGGCGCTGCCGATGTACTCGGCCTCGTTGCCCAGGAGCAGGGCATACTCGTCGGGAATCTTGCGTTCGCACCAGAACTTGAACACGGCTTTCCTCCATTGGCTTGCGGTGACCGTCGCACAATGTAGCGCCTCGGCGAGAGCGGGCAACGGCGCGGCACCTCCGGTTTTTCAGGTCGACGCCCTTGTCTATATTGTGATCTACGCCCCCCCCGGAGAATAGACCATGACCGAAAACGCGAACGGGATCAGCTACGAGAAAGCCGGCGTCGACGTTGCAGGCGCCGCGTCCGCGCTCGGGCGCCTGCTGCAGTGGATCGGCAAAGCCGCGCACGAGCCCCGGGAGCCGGGCATCGGGACACCGGTCCTCGAATCCGGTTATTACGCGTCGGTTCTGGACCTTGGGGGCAACCTGGGCCTGGCGCTGTGCACAGACGGCGTCGGGACCAAGCTCATGGTCGCCCAGATGATGGAGAAATACGACACGGTCGGCATCGACTGCGTCGCCATGAACGTCAACGACCTCATCTGCGTCGGTGCCGAACCGATCTCCATGCTCGATTACATCGCCGTCGAGCGCACCGATCCCGACATCTTCGAGGAGATCGGCAAGGGCCTCTACGAGGGCGCCCGGCAGGCGAACGTGTCGATCTCCGGCGGCGAGATCTCGCAGGTAAAGGAGATGCTGCGCCACGAGGGCAACGGACTCGGTTTCGACCTCATCGGTATGGGCGTCGGCACCGTGGCCCTCGACCAGCTGGTGGTCGGCCGGGAGATCGACGACGACGACGTGGTGATCGGCCTGGCCGCCAACGGCCTGCACAGCAACGGCTACACCCTGGCCCGCCGCACCTTCTTCGCCGCCATGGGCTGCACCGTCGACCAGCACCTGCCCGAGCTCGGCCGCACCATCGGCGAGGAACTCTTGCGCCCCACCCGCATATACGTCCGCGAGGCGATGGAGATGTTGCGCTCCAGCGCCCGCATCAAGGCGCTCATCAACATCACCGGCGACGGCCTGCTCAACCTCAACCGAGTGCACACCGCCACCGGCTTCCTCATCGACTCCCTGCCCGAGCCCGACCCGGTCTTTCAGCTGCTGCAGGAAGGCGCCAGCGTCAGTGACGAGGAGATGTTCCTGACCTACAACATGGGGGTCGGCTTCTGCGTCGTCGCGCCACAGGACGATGTAGACACGGTCTCTGAGATCGCCCGCAAGCACGGCTCCGAGCCCAGCGTCATCGGCCGTCCCGTCGCCAGTCTCGACGGCAAGGTCATGGTGGAAGAGAAAGGGCTTGTGGGGCAGGCCAGCGCCTTCACCAAGATCTAGCGCTTCGCCGAATCCGAGTCCGGGCCGCGTCGTTTCGACGTGGCCCACTGCGTGTACTGAAGAACAGAATCGAAAGGAGAAAGCCCGATGGCTGCAACACTGTCGATCACCAACCCCACGGCCCCACCGAGGTGGGCGCTTTTGCAGCGCCAACTCATCGCTGCCGAGTCCCAGGCCTGCGAGGAATTCTACGCCCGTTTCTTCGATGAGCGCGGGTACCTCAGATGCCTGCCCCGCTGGGGCGGCAACGACGGGCCGGACGACGCCATCGAGAACTGCACCGGCTGGCCCATCCTGCACGCCATCGGCGGTTCCGACTCGGTGCTGGCCATGGCCAAGCAGGCCTGGGAAGGCCACATCCTCCAGTACACCGAGGCAAAGACCGTCGACGTGCCGTTCGCCCGCGAAGGCATGTATTACAAGGAATTCTCGGTGATGTTCGACTTCTTCCATCACCAGGAGGGGCTCGTCGTCCTCAACCTACAGGGATTCTCGGATCCGTACGACGACTGCATGGAGAAGCGGCTGCGGCGCTTCTCTGGCTTCTACATGAACGAGGACCCACAGGCCAAGAACTACGACCCGGAGCACAAGATCATCCGCAGCATGTTCACCGGCAGCCGCGGCCCCCTGCTGCGCAAGGCCACCGCCCTGGACTGGGCCGGCGACCCCATCGACGTAGACAACTTCCCCGACCCCAAGCACGGCGAACGCAACTGGGACGAGATGCTCGCCCATTTCGAGGAATACACCGACGTGGTCGGCGACCACCCGCTTAACCTGCAGGCCACTAGTCTCGCCGCCAACGCCTACGCCTGTACCGGCGACAAGAAGTACCGCGACTGGCTGGTCGAGTACGTCGATGCCTGGAGCGCGCGCACCGCCGCCAATGACGGCGTCATCCCCTCCAACATCGGCCTCGACGGCACCATCGGCGGCGAATGCGACGGCAAGTGGTACGGCGGCTGTTACGGCTGGGCCCACACCGTCACCGTGCCGCAGACCGGCGCCAAAGCCAACCGCAACACCGTCCCCCGCGCCGTCATCGGCTTCGGCAACGCCCTGCTAGTGACCGGGAAGCAGAAGTACATCGACGTCTGGCGCCGTATGCTGGCCACCATAAACGCCAACGCCAAAGAGGTCGACGGCCAGACCGTCTATCCGAGCATGTACGGCGACGACGGCTGGTACGCGTACGGTCCTCATCCCTACAGCGCCGGAGCCCTGCAG
>CAYWBJ010000409.1:0-1869 GCA_964456165.1 uncultured Gemmatimonadaceae bacterium
GCTCCTGTTCAGCTCGGATTCCTTCCGCGACGAGGAGGCAGCGGGGGGTGCCAGGAGCGGGTTACCGCGTCCGGAGATGGCGGCGGACACCTCCACCAAACTCGGTGTCGGCACGCTCAGGAAGCGGCGCTATACTCCGAAGATGGAATTCGACGGCCTCTCGCTGCAGATGGGCTACTTCGACGGCTTCTTCTCGTCGATCGGTCAGCTGAGCATGAGCGACCTCCTGGGCAATCATTCCGTTTCGCTGGCGACTAACGCCATCGCCTCTCAGGAGATCGAAAACGACTTCAACTTCGCCGTCACCTACAACTACTATGGCCACCGGCCGAAGTTCAACGTCGCGATCTTCAACTGGAACCAATTCTACAACGACGACACCTTTTACGTGCTCTCCACCGGCCTCGCCCGCGGCATCGTGCGCAGCCGGCAGACCGGCATGCTCATCGACGCGAGTTATCCCCGGGACCTCTACCGCCGGATCGACCTGAGCTACACCTACGTCAGCGAGAACGAGGAACGGATCTGGCCCGAGAAGGAGGTCCTCGGCACCATCGGTACCCACCTTTTAAAGACTGCTTTCGTCCACGACTCGATCAACTACGGGCTGCTCGGTCCCACCTCGGGCAAGCGCTATTTCGTGTCGGTTGGCCGCACGGTGCGGCTCTCCAGCGACAACCGGTCGTTCACCCACCTCGAGCTCGACTACCGCCACTACCTGCGGCTCGGGCGCTGGTCGGTGCTGGGCCTGCGCGGTGCCGGCATCGGCTCGGTGGGCCCCAACGGCCTGCAGTACAACCTCGGCGGCCCGGTCTGGTTCCTGCCGTTCTACACCGGCTTCAACCTCAACACCGGTCCCTTACGCGGCTACAGCTTCAGCGAGTTCTCGGGCAGCCGCGTAGCGTTGATCAACACCGAGCTGCGGGTGCCGTTCATCCGGCAGATCACCTTCGCGTGGCCGACCATCTTCACGATTCCGGCGGTGGACGGCAGTCTGTTCCTGGACATCGGCGGGACCTGGAATGAAGGTGAAGAGATCGCTTTCTGGCCGCTGTACAACCCGGAGCCCACCGACCCGAACAAGCCTCAGGAAATTCCCGGCGAGAAGCGGCGCCTGCGGGCAGGCGTCGGCTTCGGGCTGCTGGTCTATTTCCTGCTGCCGATGAATTTCGAGTTCGCCCGCCAGACGGACCTGCAGGGCAACTACTCCGACTACGAGATGCACTTCAGCTTCGGGCAGAGCTTCTGATGCCCGCGATCCTGAGGCTCGCCGTGCTGGCGGTCGGAGTCAGCGCGCTAGCGCTGGGTTGCGCCGGCAAGATTGCCTACGAGACGGTCGAATTCGAGGCTCCCAGTCCACCCGACCCGGCGCTGGAACCGATCCTGGCGGACGTCTCGCGGATTGGGGTGCTCTCCATCACGAACATCGAGCCGGTGCGGGAGCTCGACGTGGAGAAGGTGATGGGCCGTCTGGCCGATGCGGTTGCCCGCGGCCTGCGCCGCCTTCCCGACGCGACGGTGGTTACACAGGACGAGATCCGCTGGCACTTCAACTACGCCACCTTCGACTCGGTCAGCCTGCTGTCGCCGGAGATGAGGGGCCGCCTGCGCGATGAACTCGAACTCGACGCAATGGTTTACGTCGAGCTCAACAAGCTGCAGGCCCAGGTGACGCCGGTGTCACCGACGCCCTACGGTAACATGCGCTCCGCCCCCGGCCTCGATCTTTCGGTCAAGCTGCAGGTCACCCTTTTCAACCTGGTGACCGACAAGGTGTGGCGACAGGATCGCGGCGAGCGGCGCAACTGGAAGCCCATCGCAGTGCAGCCATTCGGCGGCGGTGGCAACCAATCCGAGCAGCAGTTGCTG
>CAYWBJ010000410.1:0-2167 GCA_964456165.1 uncultured Gemmatimonadaceae bacterium
CCAGCGGATGTTGTAGACCTCTTCCTCGCAGCACCAGAAAGCGAGCAGGATGTGGCCGTCGGGCAGCCTGTTCAGATTCGGGTACCCGAGCTTGAGGCCGCTGAGCTCCGTGGCTGCTGCCACTTCACCGAACATCCGCGACCCCGATCCCTGCCACAACGGCATCCTCTCCTCGATCTGCCAGCCGTCCTCGCGGATGACGGCGATCGCGCCCCACAGCCCCGGCGCCTCCGCGTTGCGATAGACGCAGAGCAGGCGGTCCCCGCCGAGAGGGAGTACCTTGGCGGTCTCCCCGTTTAGCCCCGTTGGCAGGGGGGGACCGAACTGCAGCGAGGCGTCGGCTACGGCAAACAGGTTCGGCCTTGAGGTGCCGCTCTCCTCGTGGAAAACCCACCCGACCACGACTAGCCGCCCGTCGTCCAGTTGCACGAAAGAGATCTCGAAGAAGACGAGACCGTTGGCGTAGTCCTCTAGGAGGTCGACATACTCCGGCCACGCTCTGCCGCCGTCGTGCGACACCAGGGCCACCGCCTTCATGCCGTCGGGGGCGTGGCCGTCCCAGCCCCGCCACAGGGCGGTGGGGTAGAGCAGGCGACCGTCGGCCAGCTGCACCGGACTGTGGCAGGCCTCGAAGGCCGGTCCCTCCAGGGGAGGGACGATGACCTCCGGCTCCGACCACGTGCGTCCGCGGTCGGAGCTGCGGGTGAGGATCAGGTCCATGCGCGCAAAGCCGAAGTTCGCGCGATTGACGAAGCCTTCGTCCGGGTAGTCCCTGTACACCCGAGGTCCGATGGCGACGAGGGTGCCATCCCGCAGCAGCGTCGGCCGGGGTGAGTGGTTGGTAGGTTGCACAGGGTCGTCGAGCAGCGTGGTGGGCTCGGTCCAGTTACGGCCGCCGTCGGTGGACCAGGCCTGGTGCCGGCGGTAGTCGAAGCTCTCGGGTCCCTGTCCCAGGTCGAAGGTGGCGAGAATCTCGCCATCCGGAAAAACGATCAGGTTCGGGTGCCAGGCGTTTACCGCGCGCAGGTGGGGTGCGGGATTGCGGTAGACCAGGCCGGGTTCCAGGGATTCGAGCATCGTGGTCCTCGTCAGCGGCCGGTGCCCAGTCCGGAGACTTCGACACCGGACTGAAAGACGGCGACCACGCGGCTGAAAGCGGCCACATCCGCGGTCGGGTCGCCGGCGAAGGCGGTCAGGTCGGCTACTTTGCCGACCTCGATCGTGCCCACCTCGCCGTCGAGCTCGCAGGCCTGGGCTGTGATTCGCGTGGCTGCGACAAGGGCTTCGCCCGGGGTGAAGCCGACCTCCACGAGCAATTGCAGATCGTAGTCCAGGTGCCCAAAGGCCAGGTTGTTCACACCCGAATCGGTGCCCGGCACGATTCGGTCCCTCAGGTCGTAGTCCAGCATCCTGCGCATGATGTCCAGCCGCGACTCCATCCGGGTCTCCAGCCTGGCGAGCTCCTTTTCCTCCGCACGAGAGAAGCTGTCGGCCTCGTCCCGGCGCCGGCGCAGGTCGAGCACTGAAGGGTAGTCGATCCAGGCCTGCAGGGTCGGACTGATCCAGGTGCCGGCCTCCACGAGCATCTCGGTGAGCTTGGGGTCGAATCGCATTACGTCGTCCGGGTCGAGGTACTCGACGTGCTCGAGCAGGTCGATCCCCGCCTCGACCGCCCGGCGGATAGACTCGCGGGCCCGGCAGTGAGCGGCAGTCAGGCGGTGGAAGTGATGTGCCTCGTGCACCGCGGCGTGCAGTTCGGCCGTGGTGTAGCTGGCGATACCGGGCTGGGTCCCCTCTGTGCCGCCCCCCGAGGCCATGATCTTGATGTAGTCGGCACCCTCGTGCACCAGGCGGCGCACCGACTTGCGAACCTCTTCCTCGCCGTCAGCCACTTCGTTGCACGCGTGGAAGTGGCCGCCGGTGCAGGTGATGGGACGGCCGCTGACCAGCATCCGTGGACCCGGGATGTAGCCGCGCTGCAGACCCTCCTTTAGGGTGAATCCGATCCGGTTGCGGGCCCCGTGCTCGCGGATGGTGGTGATGCCGGCGGCCAGATGCCGGCGCATGTTCATCGCCCCGGTGAGGACCATGAGCTCGTCCGTTTCCCGGAACATCTCTACGTACGGACGGCCGTCGCCGGCCAGCATCAGGTGGGTGTGGCCGTCGA